>JBGSLP010000278.1:0-7638 GCA_041740655.1 Alphaproteobacteria bacterium | reverse complement strand
GGATGGCCCGGCGAACATGACCGTGTGATCGCCCACCACGTCGCCGCCGCGCAGAGTTGCGAAGCCGATGTCGCCCCGGCGCCGCTCGCCTGTGTGGCCATCGCGCGATCTGACCGAACGTTCGGCAAGCGATATTCCGCGCCCTTCGGCTGCCGCGCGTCCGAGCAAGAGAGCCGTGCCAGACGGCGCGTCCACCTTGCGCTTATGGTGCATCTCGATGACCTCGATATCGAAATCCTCGTTCAGCGCCTCGGCTGCCTTGCGCACCATGGCGGCGAGCAGATTGACGCCAAGGCTCATATTGCCGGATTTGACGATGATTGCGTGGCGAGCGGCGGCTTCAATTTTCGCCTCGTCGTCCGCCGAAAAGCCTGTCGTACCGATCACGTGCACGATGCGCGCCTGCGCTGCGAGGGCGGCGTGCTCCACGCTGGCGGCGGGGGTGGTGAAATCGATCACCGCCTCGGCCTTCAGGAAAAGTTCGATGGCCTCGTCCGTCACGCTAGCGCCAAGTCGGCCAAGCCCCGCGAGTTCGCCCACATCGGCGCCTACCGCTGGCGAACCGGCGGGTTCCGTGCCGCCCACGATCTCGCATCCGGCTTCATGGCTGGCGCGAATGAGGGCCCGGCCCATGCGGCCACCCGCGCCCATGACGGCGATCTTCATTTGCCCGCCTTCGCCGCCTCGATGCCCTTGATGATCATCTCGCGCGCCTCGGAGGCGTCGCCCCAGCGCACGATCTTCACGAACTTACCCTTTTCGAGGTCCTTGTAGTGCGCGAAGAAATGCTCGATGCGGTCGCGCAAGATGTCGGCGAGGTCGGTGTAATTCAGAATTTTGATGTACATCGCGGACACCTTGTCGGACGGAACCGCGATGATTTTTTCATCGCCGCCCTTTTCGTCCTCCATATACATCACGCCGACGGGTCGGCAGTTGCACACGGCGCCGGGCACGATCGGCCGATTGTTGGCGATGAGCACATCCACGGGGTCGCCGTCGTTGGAAAGGGTGTGCGGTACGAACCCATAATTGCCAGGGTAACGCATCGACGTATACAGCATCCGGTCTACAAATAAGGCGCCGGACGGTTTGTCCAGTTCGTATTTAATCGGCTCGCCCCCGATGGGCACTTCGACAACCACGTTAATATCGTGCGGCGGATTTTTGCCGATAGAGATTTGATCGAGGCGCATGGCGGCTCCATTCAGGAGTTATATCGTTATAATCGATAAAGGAATTCCTGAATGCGCGCCATAGTTGTTTAGCAGTGTTTGGTTACGGCCACTTCACTTCGGGCGGCAGCGAGGACAGGATCGAGTCGACATTGCCGCCGGTTTTCAGGCCGAATACCGTGCCGCGGTCGTGCAGCAGGTTGAATTCGACATACCGCCCGCGCCGGATCAACTGCTCCTCGCGGTCAGCCTCGGTCCATGCGGTGTGCATGTTGCGGCGAACCAGTTCCGGATAAATGCGGTTGAAGGCGCGGCCTACATCCTGCGTGAAGGCGAGATCGGCTTCCAAATCTTTTGAGTTGTGATAGTCATAAAAAACGCCGCCGATGCCGCGCGGCTCGTTGCGGTGCTTTAGGAAAAAATACTCCTCGCACCACTCTTTATATTTAGGATAGCTCGCCGCTTCGTGCCCCTCAAAGGCAGACTCCATCGCCGCGTGAAAATCGCGTGAGTCCGGGTCTTCCTGCGTCCGGCGACGCATGAGGACGGGGGTTAAATCCGCGCCGCCGCCAAACCACCATTTGGAGGTCACGACGAAACGCGTGTTCATGTGAACGGCTGGCACATTCGGATTGCGCGGGTGGACGATGACGGAAATGCCGGACGCCCAGAAACGTGGGTCTTCGCTGGCTCCGGGCATCTGCGCCCGAAATTCCGGAGCGAATTCGCCGTGGACGGTGGATACGTGCACGCCGGCTTTTTCAAAAACCCGCCCGTGCAGCATAGACATGACACCGCCGCCGCCGTCAGCGCCGTTGTGGTCCGTGCGGGCCCATGGCTTGCGACGGAAGCGCCCGGGCGCGAGGTCGGCGTGGGGGCCGTGCGACAGGTCGGACTCGACCGCCTCAAGGCTTGCGCAAATTTGGTCGCGCAGAGACTCGAACCATTTTCGGGCCTTGGCTTTTTCTCTGGTGAGCGGATCGCCGGAAACTTTGGAGCGGACGCCGTTGGAAACGGACTGCTGCGAGACATTGAGCGCCATTATTCGTAATCTCTCATCGTTTCACCACTTCACCCTCGGCGCGCAGCTTTTCAAAACCGCCAGTCTGGCGCAGAGCTTCTCCCAGAACCATCGCAGCAGCCACAGCTACATTCATGGATCGCAAGCCAGGCCGCATGTGTATAGTGACATTGACATCGCAGGTGTCAAGCAAACTTGACGGTAAGCCCGCGCTTTCTCGTCCCAATAGCAATATATCAGTCTCGTCATAGGCGAATTCTGTATATGGCGTTTTGCCGCGGCTGGAGAGCGCGATCAAACGCGATCCTTCTCCAGCCCGCCAGCGTTCAAACTCAACAACGCTGGAGTGCAGTCGAAACTCGGCTTTTTCGAGGTAGTCCATAGCAGAGCGGCGCAAGGTTCGGTCGCTAACGTCAAATCCGGCAGGCCCGATGATATCCACGGCAACGCCAAGACAAGCGCCAATCCTAAGAAGCGTTCCGGCGTTTTGCGGTATGTCCGGCTGGTAAAGAGCTAAACGCATGGTGACGAGCTTCGATGTCTGAAATGCAACTTTATAGTTGCGCCAATTTGCCTTTGCTGGCGCTCTGGACTATGGCGCTTACTGGTGCAATATGCATGTCACAATTGACTGAAAAACGTGCATTCAAAATCACTGCGAGCCTAGCGCCTATGGACGCGGCTCTCTAATGCAAGTAACTGACCGAACGCGGAAGATTGACAGGACAATAGACATGGCCAGCACAACGGACGAACCGGTCACGCGGCGCGACTTTATACACATTGCAGCCCTCGCATTTGGCGGCGTCGGCGCGGCGGCGGCGCTCTGGCCGTTGCTGGACCAGATGAACCCCGACGCATCGGCCTTATCGCTGGCGTCCGTCGATCTCGACCTCACGCCCATTCAGGAGGGGCAGGCCGTCACGATCATGTGGCGCGGAAAGCCGGTTTTCGTGCGTCATCGCACCGCCGACGAAATTGCAAAAGCCAAGGCGGTCCAGCTTTCTGAACTGAAAGACCCCAACGCGGAAGTAATTGGCGCACCCCAGGCTCCTGCGACTGACGAAAACCGTACGAAGCCGGGCAAAGAGCAATGGCTGGTGATGGTCGGCATCTGCACGCATCTGGGCTGCATTCCTAAAGGTCAGCAGACTGGCGATACGCGGGGCGATTACGGCGGCTGGTTCTGCCCGTGCCACGGCTCCCATTACGACACCGCAGGCCGGGTGCGCAAGGGTCCAGCGCCGACCAACCTCGCCATTCCTCCTTACGAATTTGAAACCGACACCAAAATCAAAATTGGATAAAGGGACGCGACATGTCTCACCCGTCAACTTACGAGCCGAAGACTGGATTGACGCGCTGGCTGGATAGCCGCCTGCCGATTATCCGGTTCATGAACGATACGATTGTCACCTTTCCGACGCCGCGCAACCTGTCATATCTCTGGACGTTCGGCGGCATCCTGGCATTCTGCCTTGCAGCGCAGATCGTGACAGGCATCGTGCTCGCGATGCATTATGCCGCGACGACCGGCTCGGCGTTCGGCTCCATCGAGCACCTGATGCGCGATGTGAACTATGGCTGGCTCATCCGCTACACGCACGCCGTCGGTGCGTCGATGTTCTTCCTCGCCGTCTATATTCATATGTTCCGCGGCCTTTACTACGGTTCCTATAAGGCGCCGCGCGAAGTGATCTGGATGCTCGGCGTCATCATCCTTTTCCTCATGATTGCGACCGCCTTCATGGGCTACTCGCTGGTCTGGGGTCAGATGAGCTTCTGGGCCGTGACCGTCATCACGAACCTGTTCTCGTCGCTCGACAGCCTTATCCCCGGCCTTGGCACGTCAATCGTGCAGTGGGTGTGGGGCGGCTTTGCGGTGGATAACGCCACTTTGAACCGGCTTTTCAGCCTGCACTACCTATTCCCGTTCGTGATCGCAGGCGTCGTGGCGCTTCACATCTGGGCTCTTCACGTACCGGGCAACAACAACCCAACGGGCGTCGAGGTGAGTGAGAAGCGGAAGGAGAAGGAAACCGTTCCTTTCCATCCGTATTTCACAGTGAAAGACCTCTTCGCGATTGCTGTGTTCGCAATCCTATTCGCCTACATCCTGTTCTTCGCGCCGAACTATCTCGGGCACGCGGACAACTACGTCGAGGCGAACCCGCTGCAGACGCCCCCGCACATCGTGCCTGAGTGGTATTTCCTGCCGTTCTACGCGATCCTGCGCGCGGTTCCATCGAAGCTTGGCGGTGTTATCGCAATGGTCGGCGCGATCGTCGTGCTGTTCTTCATTCCATGGCTCGACACCAGCAAGGTTCGTTCGACGCGCTATCGCCCGCTTTACAAGCCCTTCTTCTGGCTCTTCGCCTTTACCTGCGTCGCGCTGGGTTATCTGGGCGCGAAACCTGCCGAGGGCTGGTATGTGATCGCGTCGCAGGTCTTCACATTCTACTACTTCGCGCATTTCCTGATCGTGATGCCCGTCGTCGGGATCATCGAAACGCCGACGCCGCAACCGGGAAGCATTGCGGAAACCATCAAGAACGAGCCGCGCGATTCACTTCAGCCGCGTATGGCGCCAGCAGAATGAGCGGGGATTACAAAATGGCGTCTTACACAAAATCTCTCGCGATAGTCGCAGCTTTCGCGGCAGCACTCGGCGCATCGACTGCGCCGGTTCACGCGGCGGGCGAAGCTGCGGAAATCGAACGGCAGAAATGGACCTTCAGCGGCATGACGGGCTATTTCGACCGTGCGCAGCTTCAGCGCGGTTATAAGGTCTACAAAGAAGTCTGCTCGGCTTGCCACAGCATGAAGTTCATGTATTTCCGCAACCTGGGCCAGCCCGGCGGACCGGAGTTTTCCGCCGAGCAGGTCGAAGCCATTGCAGCCTCGGTTGAAGTCGAAGATGGCCCGAACGACGACGGCGAGATGTTCATGCGCCCCGGTAAGCCGTCGGACAAGTTTCCGCCGCGCTTCAAAAACGACAAGGAAGCCGCCGCCGCGAACAACGGAGCGGTTCCGCCTGATCTCTCGCTGATGGCGAAGGCTCGCACGATTGAAAGCAATGCCGCCTGGTATATGTTTCCGGTCAACATGGTGAAGGATCTGGCGACCCAGTATCAAGAAGCCGGACCGGATTATCTTCACGCTCTGCTGATGGGCTATGAGGATCCCCCGTCCTATCAGCGCGACGGCTCAGGTCGCTTGATCCCTGTGAAGGAAGGCGAGACCGTCGCCAACGCCGAGCAGTGCGTGTCCGTTGAGCGCGGGGAGGGAACTGCGCCTGACGTCTGCGTGCCTCTCGGTGAGGGACTAAACTACAACCGGGCATATCCTGGCCGCCAGATTGCGATGGTCCAGCCGATCGACGATGGCGTGGTCGACTATGAAGACGGCACGCCCGCGACGCTTGAGAATTACTCAAAGGATGTGACCGCGTTCATGATGTGGGCGGCTGAGCCAAAACTTGAGGAGCGCAAAAAGCTCGGCCTGAAGGTTTTGCTCTATCTCATCATTCTGTCCGGACTGCTTTATCTCTCCAAGCGTGCGCTTTGGCGCAACATCGATCACTAAGGAAAAAGCCCTCATACGAGGGCTTTTTTTTCGCGCGAGTGGATGACCTCCGCTGTCGAGGCGTGTAAGAAGCAGCATGATCAGCCTGACCCGACGCCATACCCTCGCTCAACTTGCAGCCTTTGGCGCCAGCGCGAGCCTGCTTGCGGCCGTCAATGCCAAGTCGGCGGAAGCGCCTGCGCCGCAAGGCCCGGCTATCCTGACGATTGCCGGGCAGATCGGAGTTGCGAACCGGGGAGCTGTCACGGCTGACACTGTCGGTTTTTTCAAGCACAACAGCATCACTTTCGCCAAAGCCATGGCGTTTGACCGCAAAACGCTCCTGCGCCTTCCACAGCAGGAAGTGACGGCGACAGTCTACGGAAGCGAGGCTGGCAAGTTTTCGGGGCCGTTACTCCAGGATGTTCTGACGGCGGCGGGCGCAGGGAATGCCGCAGTGCGGCTCATGGCGCTCGACGGGTTCGCGGTGGAATTGTCAGCCGCCGAGCGCGCGGCGCTGAACTGGACGCTGGCGCTCAGTTGGAACGCGAACACGTTCGGCATCGGCGATTTCGGCCCGACATGGCTCGTGCACACGCCCGCGAGCGGCGTCTCGCCGAGTGAGGCCGAGGGGCAAAAATGGGTCTGGTCGGTGTTTTACATCGAGGTCATGTAACACCGTGGCCTGATCCCGACGAAACTTCACGACATCAATTTGACAGGCTTGACCATGGCGAAATCAGTTCTGGGAATTATCGGCGGATCGGGGCTTTACGATCTGCCCGGCCTTGAAAACAAGCGCAAGGAGCGTATTGCGTCGCCCTGGGGCGAACCATCGAGCGACCTGCATATGGGCGAGATCGCTGGCCTGCCGGTCGTTTTTCTCCCGCGTCACGGCTCCGGGCACGTCATTCCGCCGTCGGCCATCAATTACCGCGCCAACATCGACGTGATGAAACGCGCGGGCGTAACCGACCTCGTGTCCGTCTCCGCCTGCGGATCATTTCGCGAGGACCTGCCGCCGGGGCATTTCGTGATCGTCGACCAGTTTATCGACCGCACCTTTGCGCGCGAAAAAAGCTTCTTCGGCAAGGGCTGCGTCGCGCATGTGGCGATGGCCGATCCGATCAGCCCCGGTCTCGCTGACAAGGTCGAGGCGGCGGCGAAAGCCGAGGGCGTGGCTCACACGCGCGGCGGCACGTATCTCGTCATGGAAGGCCCGCAATTCTCGACCCGCGCGGAATCGCATCTCTACCGCTCGTGGGGATGCAATGTGATTGGCATGACCAACATGCCGGAGGCCAAGCTCGCGCGCGAGGCCGAGATTTGCTACGCGACCGTCGCCATGGTGACGGATTTCGACTGCTGGCACGAGGACCACGCGGATGTGGACATCACGTCCATCATCGCTGTGATGAAGGATAATTCCGAAAAAGCCGCCCGCCTCGTCGCCCGCCTCGCCGCCGATTTTCCGCGCGAGCACGAGCCTTGCCCCATCGGCTCCGACAAAGCGCTCGAATTCGCCATCATCACGGCGCCAGAGGCGCGCGACCCGGCGCTTCTCGCCAAGCTCGACGCCGTGGCTGGCCGTGTGCTGAACCGGCGCGCATAGATTGGATTGGCGGCTTGATCGCCGCAAAAACTGCTTTACCGGATTAGCCGGATACTGTTGATTAAACGCAGTTCTACACAATCACCTAATAGCGATTTCCCGTGCGGCGATCGCTGCTGGCTAAAGAGGCGCGCCCATGCAAAAGGTTCAACTCGACCTCAAATCGCTCGTGCGCACGATCCCTGACTACCCCAAACCGGGCATCATGTTTCGCGATGTCACGACGTTGCTGAAGGACGCCTCCGGATTTCGCGCCTGCATCGAGC
>JBGSLP010000277.1:0-6973 GCA_041740655.1 Alphaproteobacteria bacterium | reverse complement strand
TTGATCTCGCCAATGCAATGGCTGATGGAGCGCGGCAGGCGGGTGTCGAAGAGGAGGAATTTCGCGACGTCCTCCGGCTCGACAGCGCGGGGATGCATGCGGCGGAAGGCGTGATAGGCGGAGGCGGAGCGCAATAGCGTCGCCCAAAAGCCGAAATCGAAGCTTGCCGGGTCCTTGCGAACGCCGGTCGCCAGTTGCGCGAATTTCACATCCAGCAGGCGGCTCATCTGGTCGGCGCGCTCGATGAAGAGGCCGAGGCGGAAAAAGGGCCAAATTTCATCGTGATAAAGCGTTGCGTCGGCGACGCCGAGTTGAGCGTAGCAGCCGCGCTTGATCGCGTCGCAGGTGCGCGAGAGCCGCATTTCCGTGAAGTCGGACGGGCCGAACGCCAGCAACCGGTTATAGAAGTCGTTCACCTGATACCACATATCGGTCGGTATTAGAGGCCGCAACGCCCGTGCGTTCTCACGCGCCAGCCGGATCGACGATTGCACGGAGCCGGGGTTCTCCAGATTTCTCATGTAGAACTGGATGACATTGTCAGCCGTAGGCGCGCTCTCTGCCTTGGCGAAGGCTTTCTCGTCCGAATAAAGCGTCACCAGCCACGCCCACGTGTCCGCCGGGCCGCGTCCGCGCTGGAACGAGGTATGCACCTCCATCACGCGGGCGACGCTTTCCGCGCGCTCGAAATACCGCGCCATCCAGAAAGCGCACTCCGCATGCCGGGAGAGAAGACTGCTCAACCTATGTCCTCCTTCAGCACCCAGGTGTCCTTGGTGCCGCCGCCCTGGCTGGAATTGACCACGATGGAGCCTTTCTTCAGCGCCACGCGAGTGAGGCCTCCGGGCAAAAGCCAGGTATCCTTGCCGGTCACGGCGAACGGCCGCAAATCGACGTGACGGGCTTCAACCCCGTCTTCGGTGAGCGTCGGGCATACGGAGAGGTCGATCATCGGCTGGCTGATATAGTTGGAAGGGTCGCGCTTGACGGCTTCGCGGATGATGTCGATTTCCGACTTCGTCGCTTTCGGCCCTACGCAGATGCCATAACCGCCCGACTCGCCAACCGGCTTGACCACCAGCTTGTCGAGATTGTCGAGGGTGAAGGCGAGGTCTTGCGGCTCGCGGCAGATATAGGTTTTGACATTGGGCAGGATCGGGTCTTCGCCGAGATAATATTTGATGATGGTCGGCACGTAGGCATAGACGGCTTTGTCGTCAGCAATGCCGGTGCCGACAGCGTTAGCCAGCGTGACGTTGCCTTTCCGGACCGCCCGCATCAGACCCTTTACGCCAAGCGCGCTTTCCGGATTAAATGCCTCCGGATCGAGAAAATCGTCATTCAGCCGCCGGTAGATCACATGCACGGGCTTCGGGCCCGATACCGTTTTCATGAAAACCCGATCGTTTTCCACGGTGAGATCGCGCCCCTCAACAAGGGGGATGCCGATCTCGCGCGCAAGAAATACGTGCTCGAAATAGGCGGAGTTGAATACGCCGGGCGACAGGAGCACGACCTGAGGGTCTAGCACGGCGGCGGGGGCGACCTCGCTGAGTTTTGCCGCAAGCTGGGCGCCGTATTCCGACACCGATTCAATGGCAAAACCCTGCATCAGATCCGGAAAGGCGCGCTGCATGAGATGGCGGTTCTCGACAACGTAGGAAACGCCGGACGGCGTGCGGCCGTTATCTTCCAGAACATAGAAATCGCCGAGGCCATCGCGGATGATGTCGGTGCCCGAGATGTGGATATACGTGCCCTCAGGCGGATCGTAGCCCGTCATTTCCGGGCGGTAGTTCTCGTTTCCCGTCACGAGTTCGGCGGGCAGGGTGCCATCCTTGATGATGTGCTGCTCGTGATAGACGTCCCAGAGAAACAGGTTCAGCGCCTTCACGCGCTGCTTGACGCCTGATTCTATCCTCCGCCAGTCCGATGCGGTCAGCACGCGCGGGAGCACGTCGAATGGCAAAATCCGGTCGATTGCGTTCCGGTCGCTGTAAACCGTGAAGGTGATGCCGAGCGTAAACAATTCGCGTTCCGCATCTCGCGATCGGCTCACAAGATTGGCGACATCAAGCTGCTGCAAACGCAGCCATAATGCGTTTAGATGACGATTACGCCTATCCGGCCCGCCCAGCAGTTCGCAATAGAACGGGCCGGTGGTATAATTATCGAGCGGTGCTGTGGTTGCAGGATTTTTCAGCGCGGTTACAGTCCCCATTGGCCTGACGTCCTTCGACGGGCATCATCACGACGCGCTAGCGCCAGCGTTGATGAATTAACGAGAATGAATTGATAAAAAGCGTAACATACCAAAGACGTGATCCGGAATACAAATCCATGCTCAGGATTTGTGCAGATGCCTCATTTGAGGCGCCAATATTGTTGCAGATGATGTCTCCGATTCGGGGAGATGCTTCTACAATTAACTGACGTAGGGTAATCGTGCAAACTCCCCGACAACGCGCCGCCAAAGCAACGCCAGAGCGCGACGAAAGATTGAAGTCCGTGACCGTCAATGGGCACGCTTTCGCCTATCTGGATGTCGGGCAGGGACCGCTTGTGATCCTCGTGCACTGCTCCAGCGCCTCGCACAAGGAGTGGCTGCCGCTTATCGATCTGCTACGGCAGAAGTTTCGCGTTATAGCGCCGGATCTGGCGGGCTATGGCCGGTCGGGACGGTGGCGCGAGGGCGATGAGTTTGACCCGATGCTCGACGTCGACATGCTGATGGCGCTGTGCAATCTGCAGGACGGGCCGGTGCACATGGTCGGCCATTCCTATGGCGGCGCCATCGCGCTGGAGGCGGCGCGGCTCATGAAACGGCGCGTGCAATCCCTGACTGTCATAGAGCCCCCGTCGTTTCACCTGCTACGCGAAGGCGGCTTTTTCGCCGAGAACAAGGCGATAACCAAACTGGTGCAGCGCGTCCGCTACGCCATGGCGAGAGGCGACCGGCGCGCCGCAGCTTCGGCCTACATGATTTTCTGGATCGGTCGTTTGCGCTGGTGGCTGGCGCCCGCGAAGGTGAAGGCCGCCGTGCTCGACACCATGGGCAAAACCGCGCAGGAATTCGAGATGATCGACGCGCTGGCGTTACGCCTTCAGGATTACCGGATGGTCAGCGCGCCTTCCCAGCTTCTCGTCGGCTCAAGGACGACCGCCCCAGCCAAGGCTATCACCCGTCTTCTCGGCGCCGCGATCCCGGATGCGAAAGTGCATCAGATCAGGGGCGCGGGCCATATGAGCCCGTACACCCACACCGCAGAAGTCAACCGGCTTGTCATCGAACATATCGGCGCGCATCTTGCAAACGTGAAAAAATAATAGACGCAAAGAAGTAATAGGCTCCAAATCAACATGCAGGCTATGTCCCCAATACCTATTCTCCCGTCGATAGCGCCGCTCGCCCACAATTACGATGTATGGCTGTGCGACATCTGGGGCGTCATCCATAATGGCGTCGATGTGTTCCCGGCTGCGGTCGAAGCTTGCCAGACGTTTCGCGCTGGCGGCGGCAAAGTGGTGCTGATCACCAACGCGCCGAGGCCGACCGACTTCGTTGCGGCGCAACTGGAGTCAATGGGGGTCTTCGGTGTCTATGACGCGATTTCCACCTCCGGCGACGTGACGGTCACGCTCATGCGCGAGCGCGCAGGGCAGGCCGTTTTCCATCTCGGGCCCGAACGGGATAAATCCATGCTCGACGGCCTTGACCTGCGCAAGGTCGAACCTGCCGACGCCGATTTCATCTTGAACTCCGGGCCGTTTCACGACGAAATCGAGACGCCCGAGGATTATCGCGAGCGCTTTGAAGCGCTGGCAGCGAGGGGCGTTCCGATGCTTTGCGCGAACCCCGATATGACCGTCGAGCGCGGCGGCTACGTGGTTTATTGCGCGGGCGCTCTTGCAGCGCTGTATGAGAATATGGGCGGGCAGGTCACATATGCCGGAAAGCCCTATGCGCCGATTTACGATCTGGCGTTTTCTCGCATCGCCTCAGGCGGCGCAGCGCCGCCAAAACGCAAGGTGCTTGCGATTGGCGATGGCGTAAACACCGACATACGCGGCGCCTCCAACTATGGAATCGACGCGGTGTTCATAGCCAGCGCAGTGCATGTTAAAGGCTCCAGCGATGGCCTGACCGCAGAATCGCTCGACGCGCTTTTTGCGCCGCTGCCATTCCGCCCAGTCGCCGCGCAGGCGCGTTTGCGCTGGTGAACGTCGCCGCGCAAATTTGAAAGCAAGCGGCGGGGCGACAGACTCGAAATGCCGGATTAGGGTGCATCAACTAGAAGCTGCCCGGGCCGGAGACACACATGCAAACCATGATGACGCTGGATCAGGACGCCTGCTGGGAGGCGGTTCGGCGCCGCGACGCCAGCCATGACGGGCAATTTTTCACCGCAGTTGCGACGACCGGGATTTACTGTCGTCCGCAATGCCCGGCCCGTCTCCCGCTGAAGAAAAACGTGCGTTTTTTCGCAACGGCCGCCGAAGCCGAGGCAGCGGGCTTCCGGGCCTGCAAGCGCTGCAAACCGGACCAGCCGCCCTTGCTGGAGTGTCAGCGCGGGCTGATCGTCGCCGCGTGTCGCCGCATCGAAAGCGCGGAGGAAAGTCTGAGCCTCGAAGAACTTGCCGCCGAGAGCGGTCTTAGCCCGCACCATTTTCACCGGCTGTTCAAGCGAATCACGGGGCTGACGCCGAAATCATACGCCGCCGCCGCGCGAGCCAAACGCATGAGCGCAGAGCTTGCCACGCAGTCCAGCGTGACAGGCGCCATTTACAGCGCGGGCTACTCGTCATCCAGCCGATTTTATGAGGCGGCGGACGCGACCCTTGGTATGACGCCTTCCGTCTATCGGCGAGGCGGCGAAGATCAGACCATCGAGCATGCAACGGTTTCCGGACCGTTTGGGCTGGCGTTGATCGCCCGGACGTCGCGCGGCATATGCTCGATCCTGCTTGGCGACAACACAGACGCACTGGAGAGCGAGTTGCGGCAGCGATTCCCGAAAGCGCGCATTCAGCGATCCGGCGAAGTGGCGGCTTGGGCTTCGGACATCGTTGCCCGGATGGACAATTGGGCGGAGGTCGCCGCCCTGCCGCTCGACATTCGGGGCACCGCATTTCAATGGCTTGTTTGGCAGGCGCTGCGGGAGATACCGCCGGGATCGACGCAGAGCTATACGGAGGTCGCACGGCGCATCGGCAGGCCGAAATCCGTGCGGGCGGTGGCGAATGCGTGCGCGCAGAACCCGGTCGCCATCGCCATACCGTGCCACCGCGTCGTTGGCGCCAACGGATCGCTCACAGGCTATCGCTGGGGGATCGAGCGCAAGCGCGCGCTTCTGGCGCGCGAGCGGGGGGAAACGCCGACTGACGAGGCTTAGGAGCCTGTGGCCTCAATCGGCCAGCTTTGCTCGAACACCTGATCCTCGGTGTCTTTCGCCGTCACCTTGATCTCGCCGCGCGCGCCCGCGAAGCTGAAGCGGATGTTGGGGTCTTCGCTCAGCGAGATGCCGCCCTCCATCTTGAAAACCAGATCATCCCCGCGCTTCACTTCCATGTCGCGCACGAAATGCGCCGGCGTGTAGGTGCGCTTGACCTGATCCATCTGGAGGCCCGAATAGTTCGGGTGGCGGATCATGATCTGCGCCTCATGCACGGAGTCGCCTGCCTTCACCGGAAACTGCCGAAGCTTCATCTTGCCCATGTCGGCCATGGCTTTGTCGGCGTCCTTGCTGGCGGGCGCCGAACAGCCTCCAGAAGCCTTGACGTATTTTTTCACCATGTGCAGCGAGCCGTCGTTCATCTCGGCGATGACGCGCACGAATGTGTAGCTATCCACCCGCACACGGGTTGAGAGCGATGCATTAGCGGCAGCGGGGCCGAATTTGAACTCGGCCACCACGGGGGCGGGGTTCTCGTCAATGATCAGCGTGATGGTTTTGATATATTTATCCGCCGTCTGAGGGGCTTTCGCGACGATGTCGATCGGCGTGATTGCGGCGTCTTCCGCGCGCACCGGCGCCTCCAGCGAGATCACTGCCGCGCCATCCACGATCGCCCGGTCGCCAAACACGTCGGGCTTGAGACTGACCCAGGTCTTTTCGCTTTCATCGGCGCGCGCTCCAGCGCTCGATGCAGCAACAAGAGCAAGCATGATGATCAGCGTGCGGCGAATGCCCATATTTCCTCCTTGGCTCCCCGTTGCCCGGAGCGCTCTTTGTCACATAAACGCTATTGTAAACGAAAAACCGCATATTTTCCATCCACAAGCGCCGGGATGGGGGCTGGGCGGAACCACATGGCCCGTCTTGCACTTTGAGGCTCTCTGCTTCATATCCAGTTCATGAGGTCTTTTATGCAATTTCACATCGTTGCCGCTTTCGCCGCCGCGCTCGCTTTCATGTCGCCAGCCTTCGCGGACGATGACCCTGACCTTATTTTCAAAAAAACGACGGTATGGAAATTTCTGTCGCCCGATCATAAACTCGCAACCTACGCCATCGACGATCCGGATGTGGATGGCGTCGCGTGCCACTTCACCCTGCCGGAAAAGGGCGGCTGGCTGGGCTGGCTTGGTCTAACCGAGGAGTTATCCGAGGTGTCGCTCGCCTGCCGCCAGATCGGGCCCGTTAAATTCAAAAAGAAATTCGCGCAAGGGGAAGAAGCGTTTCAGCAGCGCCGCTCGATTTTCTTCAAGAAAGTGCAGATCGTGCGCGGGTGCGATGTAAAGCGCAATGTGCTTGTATATCTGATCTATACCGACAAACTGATCGAGGGCAGTCCACAGAATTCGACGTCCACCGTGGCCATCATGCCGTGGGGAGACTCTGAGGTGCAGAAATGTCAGGACTGGATTCAGTAAACGCACGTATACCTATGGCGTCCCGCATGGTTGGCTAGGGGCGCGGGAGAGTTTTATGAACGATATGACTATGAAAACAGCTCCGCGTCTGGATATAGC
>JBGSLP010000276.1:0-6292 GCA_041740655.1 Alphaproteobacteria bacterium | reverse complement strand
GGCGGTTCTGTCGGCTGTTGCGGCGTTTAGCTCCGGTATACCAGGGCGTGCCATCTGGGAACGGATCCTGCCCTTACCGCCGCTAGCGGTGTGGCTGGCGAGCCTGGGCGAGGGCTGCCTCCAATCGTGGATGCAGATAGCGACGCCGGCGCCAGGGTTCACGACGGAGTTTATATGCATCCCCAACGTCCTGATGGCGGGCCTCGCCCCTGGCATTGTCATGCTTTGGATGATCCGCAAAAGCGCACCCATAGCTCCCATCTTGACGACCGGACTCGCCACCCTCGCAGCTGCGGCCTTCGGTGCGGCGGTGTTGCGCCTGTATCATACCGAAGACGCCAGCCTCATGGTTCTCGTTTGGCAGTTCGGCGCCGTTGCCTTGTTTACGGCGCTCGGCGCTCTGGTCGGCAGGCGATGGCTGTATTGGCCGTCCGCGTCGCCTAATGCGCTGCTAATGTGATCAGGACAAGCAAGGTGCAGGCAAATAAAATCTTAGACACGTAGCGATCTCAAATCGGAATTTCCGCATCAAATCAGACAGAACTTCTGTAAAAATTCGCAGTGTGTTGATAACGCCGATCATTATCCGCACTCCCTTCTTATAAGCGCCACAGACAGACCTTTGACCGCGGCGACACGTTTGTTTACTCGGATCGTTGAAGATTCGCTGAATGCCGGGTTGGCGCTTCTCGTGCAACCGCAGCTGCGTTGATTGTGGCAAATTCTGCGCTGTCTTCAGACTATGTCGCTTTATTCAAAACGTATTTTGCCTGTCTTAGCATCGGACACTGGATTAATGACGGCCTGATGGCTGGATTTTTTCTGCTCGTGGGCCTGGAACTCAAGCGGGAAATTATCGATGGCGAGCTATCGACCTGGTCTCAGCGCATACTCCCCGGCATTGCCGCCGCAGGCGGGATTATCGTCCCCGCACTGATTTTTTCAGCGCTCAACTGGAATGATGACCAAGCAATGGCGGGCTGGGCGATTCCAACCGCAACAGATATTGCGTTCGCGCTCGGCATCCTGTTGTTGCTTGGGTCTCGCATCCCAGTTGCCCTAAAAGTCCTTTTGACAACCATCGCCGTCCTCGACGATCTGGTCGCTATTGCAATCATCGCGTTGTTCTAAACAGCCGACCTTTCAATAGCGATGCTTGGACTTGCAGGCTTCGCTTTAGTCGCGCTCCTGCTTCTCAATCGTTCCGGCATTTCCGCTCTCTGGCCTTACCTCGTCACCGGTCTCGTGCTGTGGTTCTTCGTGCTGCAATCTGGAGTGCACGCGACCCTCGCTGGCATTGCTTTGGCGGTCGCAATTCCATTCAAAAGCGGCACGCGCTCGCCATTGCTTCGCCTGGAACACGCCATCCAGCCGTGGGTCGCGTTTTTGATTTTGCCAGTCTTCGCCTTCGCCAATGCGGGTGTGTCGCTTGCAGAGTTGACCTTTTCCAGCTTGGCCGAGCCTATCACGCTCGGCATCGCGGCAGGGCTGTTTCTCGGCAAACAAATTGGTGTTCTGGGAAGCGTGTGGCTGGCGGAAAAAACCGGCTTGGCGGCGCGGCCGGAAGGCGTAAGGTGGGCTCAGATTTACGGCGTTGCGCTTTTATGCGGCATTGGTTTCACCATGAGTTTGTTTATCGGTCTTCTTGCTTTTTCGACTTCCGACACTCTGCAGGATGCGACAAAAATTGGTGTGCTTATCGGGTCAGTGGTTTCTGCGATACTGGGCTACCTGGTTCTGAGATGGGCAAGCCGTAAGGGCGCGTGAAAGACCCGCTTCCTCAAAGTATGCTGACGCGATAGCCGACTCGGGGGAAATGCACGACGACGCGACCGCAGTCCGGATGCTCGCGCAAGAGTGCGATGACGTCCCGGCCTAAAGCCCTCACCGTGCCCGTCACCGGCTTTTCACCGCTGTCTGTAATGGGCGTCACGCTCGCTGCAATGCCGGGTTTCAGCCCCTGCGGATCCAGCGGATCGGAGATTTCCGGCGTTTCCGTCTCCGTCGCCCAAGCGACGGCGAGCGCTTCGGCGGGCGTCATCGGCGAGGACGATCCATGTCCAATAGCGACCATGCGATCAGCCCAAGCGTTAATCAGTGGAAATTCCGCCAGGAATGCTGCGGCCTTTGCATAGCGCGCCTTGAAGAACCAGACGAGATACCACACAAGCAAATCGGGCATCCCCGGCTCCTCGCCAAGCATGTAGTGACGCCCGCTCGACAATCGCTCCTCCACCCAGCCCAATTGCGCGCGGAGTTGCGCAAGCGTATGCGGCAGATCGGCCGCTTCCTTCGCCAGATCGCCATGCGCGCCCAGATAGAGCCGCGCGCGGTCGGCGACAAGTTCGGGCGGCAGTTTGTCGGCGACGGGCGCGAACGCGACGCGGAACAGGGCCTCGAACAGCGGCCCATCCGTCCAGCGCGACAGGGCATAGGGAATGCCTTTGGCCTGGTTGGGGAAAAATGTCGGCGCCGGGAAGCGCCGCTCCAGTTCGCGCAGAATGCATTGCGTGTCGCAGTAAAGATCAGCGCCGATCTGCATCACGGGAATGCGCCGGTATCCGCCCGTCATGGCGAACAAGTCCGGCCGTTCGGGCAGCCGGTTGTGCTCCACCGCCCGCCAGGTCAGCTTTTTTAAGCCAAGACCCGTCCGCACTTTTTCGGCGACGGGTGATTGGGGATAGTGGTGAATGATGATCTCGGACATGCTTGCCTCCGGACGTTCAGGGTTTGGCTTTCAGCGTCTTGGCTATTTCACGGAAATCGTAGGTCGCGTAAAATTCAGTTCGAAAGGCGCCCCAGGCTTTTTCCTCGATGAAACGGTTTACGGCGCGCAGCCGGTCAGGCGGAACCTTAAGGGTCACGATCTGCCCTACGCCCATCGCCACCACCCACGACACCACTTCCGTGCCCGGCGGCGGAAATTCTTGATAAAAGCGCGTCTTCTCCATATGCGCCTGGATATCAGCCAGCGTTTTGGACTGGTCATGTCGAAGGAAAATCGTCAAAAGCAGCGCTTCCCCGTCTTTGGATTCCCCTTGTTCTGGCGCATTTTGGGCCGCGATAGGCGAGGCTAGGCTGATAAGCGCGCACAGGGCGATAACGAAACTTCGCTTCATATTAAACTCCTTTGCTATCGCCCGCGCCGAGCGTCGATCGAGAACATTCTGTCGCGGTCACGTAGCAAAAATAAGCCGATGAGGCCCGCCAGAACGGGAACGGCTGCCCAGAACAGCGCGTTGGGCTTGGTGAAGGGGTCCATCAGTCGCGGTATTGTCGAGAGGGTGGAGACCGCGTGCATAATGATCACAGCGCCATAGCTCCAGAAGCGCAGGAAACCGAGCCCGAAAGCGAGCACGATCAGCAATTGCGCCACGCCGAACGCGGCGATGAGCGCAAGCGGCGGTTCTGAGAAATAGAACGTTTTGAACACCCCTTGCGCCCCCGCCGGAACCAGCAGCTTCTGGAACACCCAGACGAGCAGAAACGCCACGGTCGCCAGCCGGAACAGCAGCAGCGAAAACTCAAGGTTCTTGTCGGCGGTCATGGCGTATTCCTTGTTTGGATGATCAAAAGGAGCGCGCGTGGCTCGCTCAGGTGAGCGTGCCCCGGGTCGGGTAGTTGTTGCCGATCACAAATTTGATGCCGCTAAGCAGCGCTTGCAGCTCCGGACGGGCGAAAGGCGCATTCGACACATCGACGATCTGGGCCTGGCCATCCGGGTTAATCACGAACACGCCCGGCTCGGAAAACGGGCGGTCCGTCTCCTGGGAGGAGCGCGGCTCGGAGATGTAAAGGCCGAGCGTACGCATTTCATCGGGCGTGAGGCCATAGCCAACCGGAAAGCGCCAGCCATGCTCGGCCACATCGGTCTGCGCTTTCTCCAGTGGATCGGCGGACACCGTTGCCACGAATATACCCGCCGCTTTGAAGTCGTCCAGCATGCCGTCGAGCGATTTCAGGTATTTTTTGCACAAAGGACAATGCTTGCCGCGATAGACGACAAGCATCCGCCAACCGGGCGTCTCGGCGGGCGTCAGCGCGCCGCCGTCAACAGTCTGCCATGACAGGCTTGGAAATGCGGCCCCTGCTTCGAACTTTAGTGCGCCAGTCATCGAATATCTCCTTTTCCGGTTGAAGCGCCGTTACAGCCTCTCAGGCCGCGCTTGTCGCCAGATGCTTGAACATGTGAGCGCGGGCCTCATCGTCCATCTCGGCCTTGAAAGGGAATTTGTCCTTCAGCGCCAGTGCTCGGGCCGCCGCCGGGCGTGCCATGATCTCATCGTGCAGACGCTTTACGTTCGGCAGCTTGGCCCACGCGTCATCACCCAGAATGAAGGGGATCATGCGAGCCCATCCCCAGAACGCCATATCGACGATTGTGTAGGCGTCTCCCACCATGTAGCGCCGGTTGGCGAGATGGGCGTCGAGCACCGCGAAGTGCCGCTGCGCCTCGAACTCGTAGCGATTATGAGCGTAGGGAACCTTCTCGGGCGCGAAGTGCTTGAAATGCACCGCCTGGCCGGAGAACGGGCCGACGCCGGTCGCAACGAACATCAGCCAGGACAGCAATTCCGCTCGGTTGGCTGGAGTGTTGTCGGGGAGGAACTTGTCGGTTTTCTCGGCGAGATAGAGGAGGATGGCGTTGCTGTCGAAGACTGTGACGCCGTCATCCACAATGGCGGGCGCCTTGCCGTTGGGGTTGAGGGCGAGGAATTCGGGCGCGAACTGATCGCCCTTGCGGGTGTCGATCGGGTGCGGTTCGTACTCCATCCCGACCTCTTCGAGAAACAGCGCGACTTTGCTGGGGTTCGGCGAGGCGTTGAAATAGAATTCAAGCATATGATTTTCCTTACGGTTAGACAGTTTTAATTCACAATCATCAGGCCTTCACGGAAGAAGCTTTCTGTCCGAAGAGGATATCCCTAGACTCGTTGGTGACGGTGGGCTGCGAGTTGATCTCGCTGGCTCGTTCGAAAGCGCGTATTACAGCAGGGCGCGCGGCGATCTCGTGGAACCAGCGCTTCAGATGCGGAAAATCGTCCAGATCCTGGCCTTGACGCTCATGCGGCACGATCCACGGGTAGCTTGCCATGTCGGCGATTGAATAGTCGCCCGCCACGAACCTCCGGTCCGCCAACCGCTTGTTGAGAACGCCGTAAAGCCTGTTCGTCTCGTTCACATAACGGTCGATGGCATAGGGCAGCTTTTCCGGCGCGTATTGCTTGAAATGATGGTTCTGTCCCGCCATCGGCCCCAGGCCGCCCATCTGCCAGAACAGCCATTGCAAAGTGTGAACGCGCGCGCGCAGGTCAGCTGGAATGAATTGGCCCGTCTTTTCAGCGAGATACAGGAGTATCGCACCCGACTCGAACACCGAAATCGGTGCGCCGCCGCCTTGTGGATCATGATCGACGATGGCCGGAATTCTGTTGTTAGGCGCAATCGCGAGAAACTCCGGCTGAAACTGATCGCCGGCGCTGATATTGACCTGCACGATGCGGTAGGCCAAACCCGCTTCCTCCAGGAACATCGTGATCTTGTGGCCGTTAGGCGTCGTCCAGTAATGAAGATCGATCATTTTGAACCTTTCGTGGCGGATACAGGACGCAGCCCAAAAAGACTGAGAGCGGGAGCTGCCATGTTTTCGAGCAGTGACTGCCGGGGATCAATTCGCGACATCACGCGGATACCCAGCATGGTGGCTTGCAGGCACCGCGCGGCCTCATCGCAGCGAACATCGGCATGAACGTCCCCTGCTAACTGCGCCGCGCGAAGATTGCGATGGAAAAATTCAAAAATATCATTGAGATAAGAGGCAACGAGAGCGCCGATTTCAGCGTCGTGCGGGGCGACCTCCAGCGCCGCGTTGACGAGCAAGCACCCCCGTTTAGCGGGGTCGGAAACCGATCGATGGATAAGTTCTTCGAAAAAAGCGCAGATGGCGGCTTCCGGCGCATGCCTAGCCTCAAGCCGCGCGATCCGTTCGTGCATTGACATCGTCGCGTAGCGTTGCAGCGCCTGGATGAACAGCCCCCGTTTGTCACCGAACGCATTGTAGAGACTGGGGCCGCTGATGCCCATGTCACGGGCCAGATCACGCACGGATGTGGCCTCATAGCCTCGTGACCAGAAACACGCGATAGCCGCGTCGAGCGCGGTGTCACCGTCGAAGGCTCTTGGCCGCACTATAACGCTCCCAAACCGACCTCACGCAATGGATGCGTGGCGGATGGCAAACCAATAACATAGAGTTTTAGATCAGACGATACAAAATTATCTGAACACGGTT
>JBGSLP010000275.1:0-3874 GCA_041740655.1 Alphaproteobacteria bacterium | reverse complement strand
ACGCCCGCAAACACCTTGGCGCTTTCCGAGATGCCCGGCAGGCGCTCGTGCAGGATTTTAGGGTCGAGGTGATCGAGGTGGAGGAAAATGTGGTCCTTGTTCGGCCCGACGCCGCGGCCCTCGCGGATTTCAATCGTCATTGAGCGCGATACCACGTCACGAGAGGCCAGATCCTTCGCGTGCGGGGCATAACGCTCCATGAAACGCTCGCCCTCGCTGTTCGTCAGGTAGCCGCCCTCGCCGCGCGATCCCTCGGTTATTAGGACGCCTGCGCCGTAAATGCCGGTCGGGTGAAATTGCACGAACTCCATGTCCTGCAGCGGGAGCCCAGCGCGCAGCACCATTGCGTTGCCGTCGCCCGTGCAGGTGTGGGCGGAGGTGCATGAGAAATACGCGCGGCCATACCCGCCGGTCGCAAGGATGGTTTTCTGCGCGCGGAAACGGTGGATGGTACCGTCATCGAGGCAGATTGCCACGACGCCACGGCAGCGCCCGTCATCGTCCATGATGAGGTCCAGCGCAAAATACTCTATGAAGAATTCCGCCGAATGCCGTAGCGACTGACCATAGAGCGTGTGCAACATGGCGTGGCCGGTGCGGTCGGCGGCAGCGCATGTGCGCTGCGCGGGTGGCCCTTCGCCAAAATCGGTCGTCATGCCGCCGAACGGGCGCTGATAAATTTTGCCGTCCTCAGTGCGGCTGAAGGGCAGGCCATAATGCTCCAGTTCGTAGACGGCGGCCGGCGCGTTGCGGCAGAGATATTCGATCGCGTCCTGGTCGCCGAGCCAGTCGGAGCCTTTGACGGTGTCGTACATATGCCAGCGCCAGTCATCGCGGCCCATATTGCCGAGCGCTGCAGCGATGCCGCCCTGAGCTGCCACCGTGTGCGAACGAGTCGGAAAAACCTTGGTGATACAGGCGGTTTTTAGCCCGGCCTCCGCGCACCCAAGCGTCGCCCGCAATCCGGCGCCGCCAGCGCCGACCACGATCACGTCGAACGTGTGATCCGTGAATGAGTATGCGGCGCCAGTCGTTTTTGCGCCTGCGCCGTTTGCGCGTCCGTTGGCTTGTCCATTCATCGCCATGTTAGGCTCCGAGACTGAGTTTGATAATCGCTAATACGCCAACCGCGCCCACGAGGATCGAAAAAAACATATTCGCCATCAGCAGCAACTGGCGGCTCGACTCCTTGTGAATGTAATCCTCGATAATAACCTGCATGCCGATCATCATGTGGTGGCAGTTTACGATGACAAAGAGCGCGGCGAGGCCAGCGTGAAAGGGCGAGGCAAAAAACGCCCTCATGCCCTCGTAGTCGGCGCCGATCAGCTTGAATACGGCGTAGAAGAAAAAGACCATGAGCAGTAGGCTGGCCATCGACGAAACCCGCATAGCCCAGTAATGGTCCGTGCCGCCTTTGGCCGAACCGAGGCCGCGCGCCCGCGAAAGTGGTGTTCGTATAGACATCTCAGATCACTCCCGCACACCGATAGAAGGCCGCCCATATCACCGCAGTGACGAGAAGTGACGCCACAAGTGACAGTCTTGCAAGCATATTGATCGATGGCACCGAAAAGCCGCGGCCTGCTTCCCAGATCATGTGGCGAATTCCGCCGACCGCGTGGTGAACGTAAATCCACGTCAGCCCGATCAGGACGATCTGCCCCGGCAAAGTGCGGAACAGGGAATTCACGAATTCCAGTTGCTCTGGCCCTGCAGCGGCGGCCGTCAGCCACCACGCCAGCAGAGGCAGGCTGAAATAAGCGGCGGCGCCGGTTATGCGATGAAAGATGGACATGACCATGGACGACCATGGACGGAAAATCTGCAAGTGCGGCGATAGCGGCCGTGCTTTGGCTTGCGCCATCTGCTGCTCCAAAAAGATATTATTCACGAAAACGCAATGCGAATAGTCATACCGAACTGTCGCCGAATGGGCAACGAGGCTTATTGGCGCGATCAATGTTTTGCCGCTATCGGGCGACAATCCCAGCTCACGAAAAACTTATCGCGTCCTTGTCATCAGATCGAAAACGAAAAGGTAGATTTAGAGTTAGCTTAGGTCAGGCAAGAGGTCAGGGTCATGCGTCCATCCGGAAGCGCTGCTATCGTGTTTTTCAGACTTTGGGGGGCAACGGTTTTTGCGATTGGCGCCGCCGCCGCACAGCAGGTCGCCGCGCAAAGCGCGACTAACGATCTCCAGAGCTACCGCAATGAGCGATTCGGTTTTCAACTGCGCTATCCGTCGCCATTGTTCAAGCCGGCCAAGGCGAGGGAGGATGGCGCTGGCCAGACTTTCGTGACCGATGATGGCGCGGCGAAAATTGTGACCTATGCAGCGCTCAACGATGAAAACCTGACCCTGAAAGACTACCGCCGGACGTTGATGGTCGAGTATGGCGGCTATGATCTGCTCGACTATCAGCCGCAGGGCAAAACATGGTTCGTGCTCTCAGGCTTTCGCGGCGAGAGCATCTTTTACGAGAAAATCATGTTCTCGTGCGGCAATCGCGTGATCAACGTGCTTGCGATCAGCTTTCCAACCGCGCAAAAGCCCCGATATGAACCCTTCGTCGAACAACTGGAAGACGACTTCAAGACAGGCAAGGGATCTGATAACGCCAGCATCTGTTAGCTGTCATCGAGAGCCGTAAAACTTCTTCATCCGCAGAAAAGTGCGATGCACTTCCTCCGGCGGCGGCGCAAAGGGTTCGAGGCTGACGCGAACGACATTGTCATAGGTCATGCGCCACGGCAGCTTCATAAGCACGCGCCAGATCGGCATCTTGCGCCAATCGACCAGCAGCGCCTGCTCAAGCGGCTGATTCAGGCGGAGCTGAAGCTCCGTCGTCTCCAATAGTCGCGACGCATACGTGTTGAGGTCGATGTCGACAATTGCGCGCCATGCAATCAGGCCAAAACCGTCAATGAAAACGCCGTATTGATTGGCGCCGATGCGGGGTTTTTTCTCGATCAGCGGATAGAAATAATAAGCCGCGCAACCGGTTGCGACGGCAAAAGCCAGAAGCGCGTCATAGCCGGTGTAAAGATGGAATGCGAGGGCGAGGACAGCCAGAAAAGCCATGACGTTAAAACGCAGGTCGCCGGACTCCGCTGAATACGCCAGCGAAAAACCATCATCCGGTATCTGCGTCAAAGTTGGCTTTGCCGCCATTACCCGCCTTTTCGTCAGATTTGCATCATCCGCCGCATTGCGCTCTATGCCGAAGATAATGGTCCGCCAGCACGATCGCCAACATCGCCTCCGCCACTGGAACCGCACGTATACCTACGCAAGGATCGTGCCGACCTTTCGTGCTGATATCAGTTTCGGCGCCCGCTTTGGTGACGGTGCGCCGGGCTGCGAGAATGGACGAGGTCGGTTTGACAGCCATGCGCGCGACGACGGCTTGCCCGGTCGAAATCCCGCCCAGTATACCGCCCGCCTGATTTGACAGAAAAATCGGGCGGCCATCGGGGCCAGCGCGCATTTCGTCCGCATTTTCCTCGCCGCACAGGGCGGCGGCGCCAAATCCTGCGCCAATCTCGACGCCCTTCACGGCGTTTATGCTCATGAAAGCGGCGGCTATATCCTGATCGAGCTTGCCGTAAAGCGGCGCTCCTAGCCCCGCCGGAACGCCTTCGGCCACGACCTCGACGACGGCCCCACAGGACGACCCGGCCTTGCGAACGCCATCCAGATACTCCGCCCAGAAAGCGGCGGCGGCGGCATCTGGGGAGAAAAACGGATTGCGGTCGACCTCCGCCCAGTCCCATTTCGAGCGATCGATTTTGTGCGGCCCCATCTGGATGAGCGCGCCGCGCACGGTGACGCCGGGCACGATCTTGCGCGCGATGGCGCCCGCCGCGACGC
>JBGSLP010000274.1:0-6554 GCA_041740655.1 Alphaproteobacteria bacterium | reverse complement strand
GGGCTAGCTCCCGTAAACGAGCGGCTGGCTGTCGAGCGCTTCGGCCTCGGCGTCGTCGAAGAGGCGGCTGCGGGTGAGGAAACGCACGCCCTCGGGCGCCTCGAGCGAGAAGCCAGAGCCGCGCCCCGGCACCACGTCGATGATGAGCTGCGTGTGCTTCCAGTAGTCGAATTGCGCGGCGCCCATGTAAAAGGGAAAACCGCCGATTTCGCCCATATGCACGTCCTGTTGCCCCACTTTGAAATCGCCCGCCGGGTAGCACATGGGCGATGAGCCGTCGCAGCAGCCGCCGGACTGATGGAACATCAACGGGCCATGCATCGCCTTGATCTTGTCGATGAGTTGCAGGGCCGCATCCGTCGCGACGACGCGTTCAACCATTGTATCCTCCGCCTTCAGTATGACCGTACGTCATTGCGAGACGCGTAGCGACGAAGCAATCCACTTGAAAGGTGATGGATTGCTCCGCTTTGCTCGCAATGACGCCGACCGCTGGTCTGCCGCGTCTTAGAAAAAGCCGAGCTTTTTCGGGCTGTAGCTGACCAGCATGTTTTTCGTCTGCTGATAGTGGTTCAGCATCATCTTGTGGTTCTCGCGCCCGATGCCGGACTGCTTGTAGCCGCCGAACGCTGCGTGCGCCGGATAGGCATGATAGCAGTTCGTCCAGACGCGGCCAGCTTGTACCGCGCGGCCGAAGCGATAGGCGCGGTTGCCGTCGCGCGTCCACACGCCGGCGCCGAGGCCGTATAGCGTGTCGTTGGCGATGGAAAGCGCGTCCGCGTCGTCCTTGAACTTCGTCACGGAAACGACCGGGCCGAAGATTTCCTCCTGAAAGACGCGCATCTTGTTGTGGCCTTCCAGAATGGTCGGCTGCACGTAATACCCTTCCGTCAGTTCGCCGCCCAGATCGGAGCGTTCGCCACCTGCGAGCACATTCGCGCCTTCCTTGCGGCCAATGTCGATGTAGGAGAGGATTTTCTCGAGCTGGTCGTTTGAGGCCTGCGCGCCGATCATGGTGCTCGCCTCCAGCGGATGGCCCTGCTTGACGGCCTTGGTGCGCGCAATCGCCCGCTCCATGAACCGATCGTAGATGCTTTCGTGGACAAGCGCGCGGCTCGGGCAGGTGCAGACCTCGCCCTGGTTGAGCGCAAACATGGTGAAGCCTTCGAGCGCCTTGTCGAAAAAGTCGTCATCCTCGTTGGCCACATCGGCGAAGAAGATGTTCGGCGATTTTCCGCCCAGCTCCAGCGTCACCGGGATGAGGTTTTCCGATGCGTATTGCATGATAAGACGCCCGGTCGTCGTCTCGCCGGTGAACGCCACCTTGCCGATGCGCTTGTTCTGCGCCAGCGGCTTGCCTGCCTCGACGCCGAAGCCGTTGACGACGTTCAGCACGCCCGGAGGCAGGATGTCGCCGATCATTTCCATAAGCACCATGATGCTCATCGGCGTCTGCTCGGCGGGCTTTAGCACGACGCAGTTGCCAGCCGCCAGCGCGGGCGCGAGTTTCCATGTCGCCATGAGCAGCGGGAAGTTCCACGGAATGATCTGGCCGACGACGCCGATCGGCTCGTGGAAGTGATAGGCGACCGTATCGTGGTCGATCTCGGAAATGCCGCCTTCCTGCGCGCGGATGACGCCCGCGAAATAGCGGAAGTGATCGACGGCGAGCGGCAGGTCGGCGTGCGTCGTCTCGCGGATCGGCTTGCCGTTATCGATGGATTCCACCATCGCCAGCAGCGGCAGGCGCTGCTCGATCACATCGGCGATCTTGTTGAGCATCACCGCGCGTTCGGATGGCGACGTGCGCGCCCATTTATCCTTCGCGCCATGGGCGGCGTCGAGCGCCAGCTCGATATCCTCGGAGGTCGAGCGCGCGATCTCGCAGACCTTCTTGCCGTTGATCGGGCTGAGATTGTCAAAATATTGCCCACGCACCGGCGCAACCCATTTGCCGCCAATGAAGTTATCGTAGCGGGGCCGCATGGCGACGCTCGTCTTCAGTTGCTCAAGCGCTTGCATCAGCATGGTCGTTTCTCCCTTTTGTGTATTATGCGCCGCAGTCTAGCGGAAAGCGTCCGCAACGCCAACTTTTCCGGGGGCGAGCTTTAGCCGCGATCCGGAAAACCCGGGCGGCCAGCATTTGCAATCGCTCTGCGGCTGTAATGCTGAATTGGCGCTTTGCGAGTTGGGCATGCGTGGTAAAACGCCGTGATGTATTCTGTGAAGGAAATTTACTACACGCTGCAGGGAGAGGGCGCTCATACCGGGCGCGCCGCCGTCTTCCTGCGCTTTGCGGGGTGCAACCTTTGGACGGGGCGCGAGGCTGATCGCCCGCGGGCAGTCTGTCAGTTCTGCGATACCGATTTCGTCGGCGTGGACGGGCCGGGCGGCGGCAAATTTGCAAATGCCTCCGCGCTTGCCGAGATCGTGGAGCGTATCTGGTTTCGTCATTGCGAGCAAAGCGAAGCAATCCATCGCCCCGAGATTGATGGATTGCTTCGCCATGACGCGGCTCGCAATGACGGCATAACAGCGGGGGGGCGTCCATATGTCGTCTGCACCGGCGGAGAGCCGTTGCTGCAACTCGACGCGGCGCTGATCGATGCCTTGCACACGCGCGGCTTCGAGGTGGCGGTCGAGACGAATGGCACGATCGCCGCGCCAACTGGCATTGACTGGATTTGCGTCAGTCCGAAAGCGGGCGCCGACCTGTTGCAAAGGCATGGAAGCGAGCTGAAGCTCGTTTATCCGCAGGAAGGCGCCGAGCCAGCGCTATACGAAAATCTTGATTTCCAGCATTTTTTCCTGCAACCGATGGATGGGCCGGACGCCAGCGCCAATATACAGGCCGCCGCCGCCTTTTGTCTGAGCCGTCCGCAGTGGCGGCTTTCTCTGCAAACGCACAAGCTGATTGGATTGCCGTAAACGGCCGATAATGCGCATTTACAAGGATTTCACGTTCGAGGCCGCTCACTTCCTGCCGACCGCACCGGCGGGGCATCCGAACGCGCGCATTCATGGCCACTCATTCACATGCCGGGTGACGGTCGAGGGCGAGCCGAACGCGCAAACCGGCCTCATCTTCCACTTTGACGATCTGGAGGCCGCCATCGCTGAATGCCGCCAGATCCTTGACCATCAATTCCTCAACGATGTGGACGGCCTCGCTCTGCCGACGCTGGAGCGCATAGCAATGTGGATATGGTCGCGCCTTGCGGAGAAAGTGCCCGGACTTGCCGAAGTGCATGTTTCGCGCCCAAGTTGCGGCGAGGGTTGCATATATTCCGGTCGCTCATGAAAGTTTTAATGGATCGCGCCGATGGTTTTTACTAAACCTGCGGTATGACCTCCGCCACTGATGATCAGCCTGATAGCCTCGCCCGCCTCACCCAACTGGGCCAGATGACCGCCCTGCCCGCTTCCCCGTCGGAGGCGATCCTTGAGCGTGTTGCAAACCCGCATCCAGGCACGCATTATCTTGTCCGGTTCACCGCGCCGGAATTCACATCGCTTTGCCCGATGACGGGCCAGCCCGACTTTGCGCATCTGGTCATCGACTATGTGCCGGGCGACTATCTGGTCGAGTCGAAATCGCTCAAGCTCTATCTGACCAGTTTTCGCAATCACGGCGCCTTTCACGAGGATTGCACCGTTAGCGTCGCCAAGCGGCTGATCGCCGCGATTGCGCCCGTATGGTTGCGCATCGGCGGCTATTGGTATCCGCGCGGCGGTATCCCCATCGACATTTTTTTCCAGGTCGGCGCGCTTCCCGACGGCGTGTGGGCGCCGGATCAGAACGTCGCTCCCTATCGGGGACGGGGATAGCGATGGCCCGTCTTATCATCACCAATGGCGAGCAGGCGGCGGATCGCATCCGCGAGGCGGGCATTGGCAATGATATTCTTTGCTGGCGTGATATCTTGCACGAAGGGCCGGCGCCGGAGACGGATACGCTCGAAGACTTCTCCGCCGTTCGCGCCGCTTTTCTCGCCAAACGCGGCTGGAGCGATCCTGAGCAACTCGGCCTCGCCTTCACGGCGCGAGACCGGGCAATCCGCGATCATGGGCGCTTCGAGAGCGTCCTGATATGGCTTGAGCACGACCTATACGATCAACTGCAGTTGCTTCAGGTGCTCGATTTTTTTGCCACCGAGCCGTCGCGCCGTGGCCTCACCCTGATCCAGTCCGGGCGTCACCTTGGAGCGGAAACGCCCGGCGCGCTCAAACAGCATCTGCGGCTGATGGAGCTAGTGACGCCTCTGCATCTGGAGCTTGCGCGCATGGCGTGGCGTAGTTTCCGGTCGCCAACGCCTCAGGCATGGGCGGCGCTACTGCATTTCGACCTGAGCATTTTTCCGTTTCTGCGCTCGGCGATCCTGCGGCAGCTTGAGGAGTTGCCCTCCGCCGCCAATGGCCTTACCAGCACCGAGCTTTCGATCCTGCAACTCATTCGGGAGGGCTGCGTTACGCCGCAAGCGATTTTCGCCGAGTTCAACGAACGCGAGGATGCCCGGTTCATGGGCGACTGGAGCTTCTGGCATATTCTCGACCAACTCGGCATGGGTTACTCGCCATTGATCACTGGGTTCAGCGGTTACTCGTTTTCACCGCTTATGAGCGAGGAAGAGCTTTCGCCATATCTCAACGCCGAGTTGAGCCTGACAAATCTCGGCCAGAATGCGCTGCGCGGCATGACCGACGCCTCCAAGCATCGCCGCATCGACCGCTGGATGGGCGGCGTGCATCTGACCAACGCCAACCTCTGGCGCTGGGACGGCGCGCAACGCCGACTCGTCAGGCCGACTTAATGAGGCGTTTTTGCGTTAATACTGCGCTCGCCGCCCCAATTTCGACGAACCCTCATCGCAAACGAACAAAAAGCGATCATTCAACTGGCGCGATATTTCAGAAGGACTCGACGCGACTGCGCGCCGGGCCATCGCCGCGCATGTTTTGGAGTTGCCTCATGATATTCGCGACCATCCGCGCCGCTTTCGTGTCACTGCTTGCAGCGCTGGCGTCGGCCGCATGGGCGAACAACCCAGCCGTGGCTACGACAATCAATACAGCCAACGAGGCCGGGGCGTATCACAAGGATTTCTGCCCGCGACTCGAAAAGTCGCTGGCGGACGCCAAGCTTTATTTCAAATGCACGCCGTCGGACGGCTCCATCGAGAATATTTCGCGCGTGATCGATGACCCAAAGCAGATCGGCTTTTCCCAGTTCGACATTTTCGCCCGCGAGACCGCCAAGCGCGGACGCTCCCCGCTGACGCTCATTCGTGGCGACATCGGGCGCGAATGCCTGTTCATGGTCAGCCGCAACAAGAACTTCAAAACGTACGGAGACGTGGCGGCGCTGGCCGGACACTTACGTTTCGTGCTGCCGCCGCAAGGCAGCGGTTCGGCCGCGACATTCGAATTCCTTCAGCAGATGGACCCGACCGGACTAGGCAAGGCGGCCAACATCACCTATGCCGCCAACGCTGACGAGGCGATCGCCGAGGCGCTTTCCGGCGAGGATAACGTGGTCACGTTGTTCGTCCAGTTTCCAGACCCGAACAATTCGCGCTTCAAGCTGATTGACGAAAAAGCCGGCCAGTTCATTCCCGTCATCGACCGCTCGATTTTAGCTCAGAAAATTGATGGGCAGAAAGTCTACTACGCAGAGGAAACGGAGATTTCCAGCCCGAAATTCCTCAAGAAGGGCGAGACGGTCGTTACCTCCTGCACCCCGGTCACGCTGTTCACCGGTGCGCCGGACCGCGTGAATTCCGGCGTCGACCGGTCGAACCATCAGGACATGATCAGGATTGTGCGAGCGCTCGACCGGAGCGTTATCCTGCCGTCCGAGGGCTTTTTCGCCTCGCTTCTGAAGCGCACGAAGGAGTTGTCGGTGGAAGGCGTCGAGGAAGCGCTGCTGCTGTCCGACAAGGCGCGGGAGAATTCGGGCCTATCGCTGCTGAAGCCGCCGGAAAAGGCTGGCGACATCCTCCAGGACGCTGACAAGCTGCAAAAAAGCGAGGACGCGCCCGCTCCCGTCGCGCCTGTCGATGGAAAAAAGCAGCCATGAGCGACGGACCTGAAGCTTCGGTCTTGCCAGGGCAAGCCGCGCCCGGGCTATTGAGCGGTCGCCATGCTCTGGTGACCGGGGCGTCCCGTGGCTATGGCCGCGCGGTCGCCCTCGCCTTCGCCCGAGAAGGCGCGCATGTGATCGCATTGGCGCGCACGCGTGGCGGCCTTGTCGAGTTGGACGACGCCATCCGCGCTGAGGGCGGCAAGGCCTCGCTCATCACCCTCGATCTGGCCGACACCGCAAAAGTGGACGCACTCGGCCCCACTATTTACGAGCGCTTTGGCGGGCTTGATATTTTTGCAGGCGTTGCAGGGGTTCTCGGCGTGCTCTCACCGCTTTCGCACACGCAGACCAAGGACTGGATGTCGGTGTTCGACATCAACGTGCACGCCAACTGGCGCCTTATCCGCACGCTCGACCCGCTGCTGCGCCGCTCCGATGCCGGCCGCGCGATTTTCCTCACCTGCGCCGCCGC
>JBGSLP010000273.1:0-15146 GCA_041740655.1 Alphaproteobacteria bacterium | reverse complement strand
CCGGGGCCGCCTGCGCCTGCGAGCCCGCCAGCATCGTCGCCGCGCCGATGCCCAGACCGGCGCCTAAGCCCGCGCCGTTCGCGAAAAAGCTCCTGCGATCCATCGTCATGCTAGCCTCCCAAAACGCCACCGCTCGCGACGTTCCTAACGCGCCGTCCGCCTGATTGTCGAGCGCCGTGGCGCTTGCGCCCCGCCCCGCCATCGCCTAAGACGAAAAAAACATAAGGGGATGACTATGTGGCGCGTGTTTCTGATCTTGAGTGTTGCTTTGCCGGGCGCAGTGCAGGCAAAGGGGTATCAATGCACGCCGCTGGAAACCGACATCGTCAGCCTCGGCGAGAAAGCAGCGCGCTTTTATGCGATGCGCAGCCTGAACGGCCAGATCGAAGAAGAGAAAACGGCGATTACCCGACAGGGCTACGAGGTTGGCGCTATAACGCCGCCAAAGCTCGACTGCAAATTCTTCCCCAATATCATCAACATGGACGAATGGCGCTGCACCGGCACGGCCCGCGTTTGCACAAAGAAATAACGCCTCCGCCAAAATCCGTTCGATTGACTTAGCCATTTCGTGTTGGGCGCGGGCGTCCTACATATTGGATAAACGCGGCGCGAGCTGCATGAAAGGCGGATATTATGGTCACCAAAGAGCGGGTTCTGGAGGAGTTGAAACGGGTCAAGGCGCCTGGGGGCGGGGCGGACATCGTGTCGCTCGGTCTGGTGTCGGAAATCGTGATCAGCGCGGGCAAGGTTTATTTCTCGCTCTACGCGTCGCCGCAGAACGCCAAAAGCCTTGAGCCGGTGCGGTTCGCGGCGGAACAGGTGGTGCGCTCGATGTCCGGCGTCAGCGGCGCGACGGTCACGCTGACCGCTGATAAGGGCGCAATGCCAGCGGCTCCGGGCAAAGGCGTGGCGGGCATCAAGCGTATTATCGCGGTGGCGTCCGGCAAGGGCGGCGTCGGCAAATCGACGACAGCCGTCAATCTGGCGCTCGCGTTTCAGGCGAACGGCCTGAGCGTCGGCATCATGGACGCGGACATCTACGGCCCTTCCGTGCCCAAGCTGATGCGGCTCAAGGGGAAGCCGGAGCTGATCGGTTCCAACACCCTGAAGCCTATGGAAAATTACGGCCTGAAGGTCATGTCCATTGGCTTCCTGCTGGAAGAGGAGACGCCCATGATCTGGCGAGGGCCGATGGTCGGCTCAGCCGTGACGCAAATGCTGACGGACGTGGCGTGGGGCGAACTCGACCTGCTTGTCGTCGACATGCCGCCCGGCACCGGCGATGCCCAATTAACGCTCAGCCAGAAAGTGCCGCTTGCCGGCGCCATTATCGTTTCAACGCCGCAGGATTTAGCGCTGATCGACGCACGCAAGGGGCTGGCGATGTTCCGCAAGGTGAACGTGCCCGTGCTCGGCATCATCGAGAATATGAGCTATTTCCTGTGCCCGTCCTGTGGCCATCGCTCGGATATTTTCGGCCACGGCGGCGCGCGAGCGGAGGCGGAGCGGCTGGGCGCGCCATTCCTCGGCGAGATTCCGCTGCATATGGACATCCGGGAGAAATCCGACGCCGGTCTGCCTCTGGTCGCAACCGACCCCGGCTCCGTTCATGCCAAGCTTTACCGCGAGATCGCCGCAGCGGCGTGGCGTCAGGCGGAGGGCGCGGGAGCGCAGCGGACAGCGCCGAAAATCGTGTTCGACTAGTCACACTCGAAAATTATGATCGCGCGCCGCGTGGTCCCCTGAAAAACGCCGTCTTCTGCCTCTAAACTGTGTACAGGTGGAGGGGATGCAAGAATGAGTCGGCTAGCGATCACGTTACGGCTTTCGGCGCTTTGGGTCGCGGCTTCGCTGGCGGCGTGCGCTTCCGGCGGAAGCCGCACCGTCACGGATCGCATGTTCCTCACGGCTGCCGCAAGTTGGGACGCCAACCGCGATGACGTCACGACCTGCGACGAGTGGAAGGCCTATGCGGGTTCGATCTTCGATGCCGCAGACCGCAGCAAGGCCGGTTCGCTCTCGCCGGAGGAATTCAAGACGCTGGAAGCCAATGACCGCATGTTCAGCGTGGCCGATTTCAAATATTTCGACTCTAACGGAAATGGCCGCGTCGATCGCGCCGAGTTTGTCGATAAACCAAACCCCGCTTTCCAACTAGCGGACACCGACAAGGATTGTCGGCTCACCACCATGGAAACGACTGCGGCTCGCAACATGGGCACTACCAAACCTGCGTGGAGCGGGGCATTGCCGCAAGGCAGCGGCGGCAGTTATTGATTGCAGTGGAATGCCAAAAACTGAATGTGCCTAAAGTTTTAGCTTAAAACTTCACTGAATTTGCGCCAGTTGTGGCTTACAACTTCAGCGTCTTGAGGCCTCCTTGAGACCCAATCGGCGCGGGGTTTCTGGTTGCCCCCTCCTCTGGAAGCCCCGCTGTCGATGGCTCCCGCGCTTTTCCACCGCTTCTCACCCCGGCGGTGATGGAGTTGGCGATTTCCGCGTCAGATTTTCAACGAAGACTCTGCCATCGCCTGAATTTATGGCCCAACGTCCGGCGAGTGTCTGTTCGTCCTTCACCTCGTATACCACGATGCCGGAGATGGCTCCGCTATAACTCACCGAAAGCACGTCGCCGGTCAGGATGCCGACGCCATCATAAACATCGTCCGAGCCGACGCGCCAGCGGACGAGATAGATATCGCGCTTTCTTACGATCTCCACCTGACCACGATAGGCGCCGCCGTCGGCGTTCCGCCCCTCGCAATCATAATTGCCGGTAATGTCGAGAGTCTGGGCTGTCGCAGAGCCGCCGCTTGTCGTAAGGGCGATCATCATCGTCGCAAAGAGTATCAGGTAACTCCGGCTGGGCATCGTTGATGATCCTGATCAGCCGCCGGTAACGCTCATATGCCGAGCGACGGCTGGCTTCTTGCGGGCGCGGTCGATGACAAAGTCGTGGCCCTTGGGCTTGCGGGTGATGGCCTCGTCAATAGCGGCGTTCAGGAGTTCGTTCGTGGGGCTGGCGCGAAGCGGCGCGCGCAGGTCGGCGGCGTCATCCTGACCAAGGCACATGTAAAGCGTGCCCGTGCATGTTATGCGCACGCGGTTACAGCTTTCGCAGAAATTATGGGTGAGCGGCGTGATGAAGCCGATGCGCCCGCCCGTTTCCTTCACCTCGACGTAGCGCGCGGGGCCGCCGGTGCGATAGGGAATGTCCGCCAGCGTCCACTTATCCATCATCCTCGCGCGAACGACCGACAGCGGCAGATACTGATCCGTGCGGTCGCCGTCAATATCGCCCATGGGCATGGTTTCGATGATCGTCAGGTCCATGCCGCGTCCGTGCGCCCAGGCGATCATGTCGTCGAATTCGAACTCGTTGAAGCCTTTCAGCGCCACGGCGTTCAGCTTGATCTGTAGTCCGGCCGCCTGCGCCGCCTCGATCCCCTCCATCACCTGATGAAAATCGCCCCAGCGTGTGATCGCCTTGAACTTGTCAGGGTTGAGGGTATCGAGCGAAACGTTGATGCGGCGCACGCCTGCGTCAGCCAGTTCGCCGGCGAAGCGCTTGAGCTGGCTGCCATTGGTCGTCAATGTCAGCTCTTCCATGGCGCCGCTCGCCAGATGCCGCGAGAGCGAGCGTATCAGCCACATGATATTTTTGCGCACCAGAGGTTCGCCGCCCGTCAACCTGATTTTCCTGACGCCCTTCGCGACGAAGGCGCTGCATAGCCGGTCGAGTTCCTCCAGCGAGAGCAGGTCGGCTTTTGGTAAAAACGTCATGTTCTCCGCCATGCAGTAAATGCAGCGGAAGTCGCACCGATCGGTCACGGAGACGCGCAGATAGCTGACATGCCGACCGAACGGGTCGATCATCGGCTGCGCGATATCGTCAGCGGTTGGCGGATATTGCATGAGCTTCTCTCCCAAAAACCTCAAGCTGTGGCCTGTCTTGGAACCATACTCCCAAAGCCTGAGGATATCCAATGGAGACGGGCGACAGAAAATTCAACATATTGCTAAGGAGGTTCTGGCAGCGTGGTTGTGGTCCCGCAGCGGGAATCGAGTAAGCCCATCGCAACAGCGGTGAACAGGAGACGGCGACGTGGGGTGGATATATCTTTTTGCGGCTGGCGTGTTCGAAATCGGATTTACGACCGCTTTGCGTTACACGGAGGGATTTTCCCGCGTCACTCCGACTGCTATTTTCATCCTCTGCATTCTGGCAAGTTTTGCGTGCTTTGAAGTCGCCATCCGTGATATTCCGCTCGGCACCGCCTATGCAATCTGGGCGGGAATCGGCGCGGCAGGCACCGTCATCCTCGGCATTTTCATCTTCGGTGAACCTGTCACCTTCTGGCGTATGTTTTTCATGACCGCGCTGATCGCCTCCATCATCGGGCTAAAACTGGTCTCGAACTGATCGCTGGGCCGGAGGGATGGTCAGGCGGTGGCTTCGACCAGCAACCTGTCCACCACCGCAGGCACGACCTGCGTTGCAGGGCCGTGAACCGCCTGATGAAACAGGGTTACGCCCTCGGACGGCTCCAGGTTCAACTCGATCGTGTGCGCGCCTGCCTGCCGCGCCAGTGCGACGAAGCCAGCCGCTGGGTAAACCGTGCCGCTCGTGCCGATCGACAGGAAAAGATCGCAGCGGGAGAGCGCGGCCGCGATACGATCCATGTGATAAGGCATCTCCCCGAACCAGACGACATCCGGCCGCAGCCGCCCCTCATGTCCGCAGGATGGGCAAGCGCTTGTCAGTTGGATGTCCGCAAAACCCCAGTCGTGGCGCTGATCGCATTTCCCGCAGAGCGCTTTCAGGATTTCGCCGTGCATGTGAACAACGTTGCGCGCGCCCGCAGCTTTGTGCAGCGGATCGATGTTCTGGGTTACGATAAGTACGTTGCCGGGGTAGTATTGCTCCAGAGTTGCAATCGCCAGATGCGCGGCATTGGGCTTCACATCGGCGTTACAGCGTCGTCGCTCGTTGTAGAAGTCGAGGACAAGACCCGGATTGCGGCGATAGCCTTCGATCGTCGCCACATCCTCGACTTTGTATTTTTCCCACAAACCGTCCGTGTCGCGGAACGTCGCCAGCCCCGATTCCTTCGAGAGACCAGCGCCGGTCAGGATAACAATATGCTTATATGCGGCCATGCGCTGCTTCCATTATGATCCAAACAAAGCGCTACGCGTTGGTTTAATGGCTAACTTATAGGGGAGTCTGATCACGATGGCGAATCGGGTCGAAGCTTATGCGCATCTCGCCGGGCAGACACTGCGCACCGGATGGTATGCGGCAATCGTCAGGGCGCTGGCCGCCTCCGCTCGCCGGACCGGGAACGCGCCTGCGCCGTTCAAACCCACAAAACCCGCGCCGAGCGAAATGGAGCTTTTTCGCGAGGTTCTGCGCCTGCAGAAACAGGATGCGGATAACGTGCGCGACGGCCTTTATCCGGCGCCGAACGATGACGGCTCGTTCCTTGCCCATATCGAGGCGCTGCGCATGATGTTCGCTGATCTCCCTCGCTCGAACGAGCGGCGCGCGGCGGGCCGGGCGGAGGAGGCCGCGCAACTGCCGCAGGCGGCGGGCCTTCCGGACTATTACACCCGCAACTTTCATTACCAGACTGATGGATATTTGAGCGCCGAATCCGCAAAGCTTTACGATATTCAGGTCGAAACCCTGTTCCTCGGCTCCGGAGCGGCGATGCGACGTCAGGGATTGCCGCCAATCGCGGAATTCGTGCGCGGCAAGGATCAGCGCTCGCTCTCGCTGGTGGATATCGCGTGCGGCACCGGGCGCTTTCTGGAGCAGATCGCGCAGGCGTTTCCCGCTATGCCGCTTACCGGCGTGGATTTATTGGCGGCCTATGTGGACGAGGCAGCGGCTTATCTCGCCGCGCGCCGCAATGTCCGCGTCATGCAGGGCAACGCCGAAGCGCTGCCGATCGCTGCCGCCAGCTACGATATCGCGACCTGCGTCTATCTGTTTCACGAGCTGCCGCACGAGGTTCGCCGCACGGTGGCGGGAGAGATCGCGCGGGTGCTGAAGCCGGGCGGCCTGTTCGTATTCATCGACTCGCTGCAATGGGGCGACCGGCCAGAGTATGACGGGCTACTTGAGGGCTTTCCGCACCGCTTTCACGAGCCGTATTATGAGGAATATCTTGGGGATGACATGGCCGCCCTGTTCGCCTGCAAAGGCCTGTCGCCGGTGCAAAGCTTTAACGCTTTCCTGTCAAAGATCGTCGTCTGCCGCAAAAATCCAGAGCCAACGGCCATGCAATGAACGCTCTCTACGTCGCCCTCGCCGCGCTTGCTGGCGCGCTTCTGCCGTTTCAAGCGCTGATCAACGCGCGCATTGCGGCGCAGTTAAACGGGGGCGCGGTGATGGGCACGCTCGTCAATTTCGTGATCGGGACAGCGGTGGTCTGCCTCGCGCTCGTCGCCATGCGCGCGCCGGTTCCGGCGATGTCGCAGTTAGCGTCCGCGCCGTGGTGGGCGTGGCTCGGCGGGGTGATGGGCGCATTTTTCGTGCTGACGGCGACGCTGACCGTCAACAAGCTCGGCGCGGCGGGATTGTCGGCGGTCATTATTACCGGCCAGCTCATCAGCGCGCTGGCGCTTGACCATTACGGGATACTCGGCGCGTCGCATGGTCTGTCAATGTCACGCGTGGCGGGCGCCGCGTTCCTGCTTGTCGGGGTTTATCTCATCCTGCGGCCCACAGCCTGACAGGATAATTTAAAACAGGAATGGGCCAAAGCGAAGCGCGGTCTCGGCGATCACCCCGCCAGCGATGAGCAGGAACAGCCAGAACAGCGCCCTGCGAAAGCCGCGCCAGTAATTGCGGCGCACGCGAATTTCGATCACCTGGTCGGGCGTGACCACGTCGTCCGCCATGCCGTTCTCGTCGATGCTGCGCGCCGTTGCGACCAGTTGCAGCCGGCGCTTGCCAGCCGCGTTCGGCGTCACCGTCCATCGCCAGCGGCCAAAACGCTCGGTTTCCAGAAAGCTCGGGCGATCGAATATCCATTGCGTTTCAGGCGATTGGGTTTCGATGACGAAGCCGCCGTCCGGCGCTTTCAGGGTTACGGTCATGGCACGGGTGATGATCGCGTCCTGCGTCTCGGGCGCACCACGACCCTGAAAATTGCGAAACAGCGCCATGGTCTCTTCGCGAGAAATTCGAACCTCGACCTGTACGGGGCCGCCTTTGCGCATTTTCCGGGGAATGTTTTCGTTGAGTTTGCCGCCGCTTTTGCTGACGACGAGCGCGCGGGCCTCGCTGGTCCTGATCGACGCAACCGGGGCGGCGGCAGGCGCCGCCGTGTCAGGACGGACGTTTTCGAGCGCGGCGCTCAACTTACGATCACGGCGCGCCGGTCCGCTCGGATGCTGGATCGGCGCAAAAGCACTCGCGTTGAACGGCTTTACGGTCGGCTGGGCGGGAGCAAATTGATGGGGTTGCTGCGCGGCGTTCGGCCTTGTTGCGCGCTCCTCACGCTCAATCGCCTGACGCGCGCTCGACAGCATGTCATCAAGGTTGGGATCGCCGCCGCCGTTTGGCGTTTCTATGCGTGTAAGATTTGAAACCGGGCGCTGATTGTCGGGCGCGCCCTGCTGCCGGGGCGCTTCACGCGGGCGACTTGGCGCCGCCGCAGCCTTGGCTCCGCGGTTCGCATAGATCCAGCCGGTCGCCTGCGCAAAGCCGAGGCCGTGCTGGCGCAATAGACCCGCCGCAACGCTATCGCTTTCCGCCGTCAGCGCCGCGACGACGAACGCTCCGTCCACTTCGCGATGGTGCGACTTCGCGGCGTCGGCGGCCGCTGCATGCAACAGCCGTTCGAGTTTGTAGCTTGGGCGAAGGTCCGTATTGCCGGGCGCGTACAGGGTGGACAAAAAGCGATTGACCACCTCGCCGGCGCGCGCCCGCAGCGGTTCGATATCCGAGTTCACGCTGCGCAGCACAAGCATGGCGTCCTGATCGTCCGTCAGCGCCAGCAGAAGGTGTTCAAGCGTCACATAGCGGTGCGAGCGCTGTTGCGCGTAAGCTGCAGCCCGGCGCAGCGTCATCGTCAGAACGGGAGATTGCGGCGCCGTAACCGACAGTCCAGAAGCGTCATTCATGCGCGCACTCACAAACTGAACGCATCAATAGCCAAAATGCATTCATTCTCGCGTAACAAATACAACATTCTGAAATTTCTACAGCAAAACGATGGCAGGGGTTGACTGAGGCAATTTTGCCGCTCCGCGGCATAGAGCATTGATTAATTCGGTCTGGTCAAAAAGTCTACCGATGGGCATAAAGAAGAAAAGGGAGGAGCGCAATGACCGACACTTCAGGGCGACTGGCCGATATGCTGCCTCCACTGCGGCACGCCGAGATTTTGGCGGAAGCGCTGCCCTATATGCAGCGCTACGATTTGGAAATTATCGTGGTCAAATATGGCGGACACGCCATGGGCGACGCGCGGCTCGCCGAGGATTTTGCGCAGGATATCGTGCTGCTGGAGCAATCGGGCGTGAAGCCGATCGTCGTGCATGGCGGCGGCCCGCAAATCGGCGCGATGCTGGAAAAGCTCAACATCAAAAGCGAATTTTCCGGTGGCTTGCGCATCACGGACGCGGCGACTGTCGAGATCGTCGAGATGGTCCTCGCAGGGTCTATCAACAAGCAGATCGTGGCCGAAATCAACCGCATGGGCGGCAAGGCTTGCGGCATTTCCGGCAAGGACGGCAATCTGATGATCGCCAAAAAGATGGAGCGCACGGTTCGCGATCCGTCCTCGAACATCGAGAAAATCATCGACCTCGGCTTTGTGGGCGACCCGGACACGGTCAATCCGCACATTCTGGAGGTGATCACGGCGGGAGACATGATCCCGGTCGTGGCGCCGCTCGGCGTTTCGCGGGAGGGCGTCACATACAACATCAACGCTGACACCTTCGCCGGCGCGCTCGCGGGCGCCATGAAGGCAAAGCGCCTGCTGCTTATCACCGACGTGCCGGGCGTACTCGACAAGAGCGGGCGGCTCATCGACCGGCTGACAATATCGACAGCGCGGGCGCTGATGGAGGACGGCACCATCTCCGGCGGCATGATCCCTAAGGTCGAAAGCTGCATCGAGGTGATCGAGGCGGGCGTCGAGGGCGTTGTCATCATCGACGGGCGCGTGCCGCACTGCGTGCTGCTGGAGCTGTTCACCGAGCACGGCGCCGGAACCCTCATCGTGCGGGATTAAGGCGAAGATATAATGACCGAGCGTTTTCTCAACGGGGATCTGTCCCGGTTCAATCGGGTTAGCGAGTGGGTTTTCGATCTCGACAATACGCTTTACCCGGCGGATTCAAACCTGTTCGCGCAGGTCGACCAGCGGATGGGCAGCTTTATCGCAGAGCTGCTGGGCGTATCGTTGGAGCAGGCGAGGCGCGTCCAGAAGGATTTTTATTATCGCTACGGCACGACGCTCTCCGGCCTGATGCACGAGCACAAGCTGCCGCCGGAGGTGTTCCTGAATTACGTGCACGACATCGACCTTTCGCCGATCAGCGCTGCGCCTGATCTCGCCGCCGCCATCGAGCGCCTGCCGGGCCGCAAATTCATTTTCACCAACGGCTCCGTCGCCCACGCGACCCGTGTGGCGGACAAGCTGGGGCTTACGCATCTGTTCGACGGCGTGTTCGACATCTGCGCCGCAGGTTATGTGCCCAAACCAAAGCCCGAATGTTATCACGCCTTTCTGGCCGCTCATGGCGTCAAGCCGGGCGCCGCTGCGATGTTCGAGGACTTGCCGCACAATCTGGAGGCGCCGCACGCGCTCGGCATGGCGACCGTTCTCGTGCGCTCATCTTTTCAGGATCACCCGTCGCAGCGGGCCATCGAGGGATGGGATTTCCTGCCCAACCACATTCACCACTACACCGAGGATTTGACCGCGTTTGTCGAGGCCGTGAACAATGTTATGAACGCGCCCCGTTCTGAGAGTTGACAAACCCTCCGCTCCGCCCTCAAACATCACGCTTGTTTCAGCGAGGTTGGTATGTCCGATAATCTGCAAACCGTGATCGACGCCGCATTCGAGGCCCGTGACAGCGTTAATTTCGGCACGCGCGGCGAGGTTCGCGACGCCGTCGAAACCGCGCTCGAACTGCTGGACAAGGGGCAGCGCCGGGTCGCGGAGAAAGTTGGCGGCGAATGGGTTGTCGAGCAATGGCTGAAAAAGGCCGTTCTGCTGTCATTCCGGCTGAACGATATGACCTCAATTTCCGGCGCGCCGGGCGGCGCCTCGTGGTGGGATAAGGTGCCATCGAAATTCATCGGCATGGGCGTGTCGGAATTTCGTGCGGCGGGCTTTCGCGCTGTGCCTGGCGCCATCGTGCGCCGTTCAGCCTATATCGCGCCGGGCGTCATCCTGATGCCGAGCTTCGTCAATCTGGGCGCCTATGTCGACAGCGGCACCATGGTCGACACCTGGGCGACGGTCGGGAGCTGCGCGCAGATTGGCAAGAACTGCCATCTCTCCGGCGGCGTCGGCATCGGCGGGGTGCTTGAGCCTTTGCAGGCCGGGCCGACGATTATCGAGGACAACTGCTTCATCGGCGCGCGTTCGGAGGTGGTCGAGGGCGTCGTCATGGGCGAGGGCTCGGTGCTCTCCATGGGCGTGTTCATCGGCGCCTCGACCAAGATCATCGACCGCGAAACCGGCGAAATTCACATGGGCCGCATCCCGCCCTATTCGGTGGTGGTGTCCGGATCGCTTCCCGGCAAGCCGCTGCCCGACGGCTCCCCCGGTCCATCGCTTTACTGCGCCGTCATCGTCAAGCGCGTGGACGAGAAAACCCGCTCCAAAACCTCCATCAACGACCTCCTGCGCGACTGATTTTTAAGCGCTAAGTATGCGGAGCGAAACGTGAACTATTTTCAGATTTTATTTAGCTTCAGCGGACGGATAAATCGAAAAACATACTGGCTTTGTATTATCCCGCTAGCTCTAGTCGCCACGTCTTTAAATCTAGCTTTAATAGCCATCATGACAGGTGATCCATTCTCAGTGAAATTCTGGGGTATGGAATCAGTGAATATCGGAATTTGGGGACCCATTACTATTGGCTCTTATATCCTGTTTGCTTGGCCAAGCCTCGCCATCGCGAAGAAAAGGCTGAATGATCGCGATCGATCATTCTGGGTATACATCCCGTACTTTATCGCTACTTTCGCTTTAAATTTTTCCGACCTTTCTGGCATTGAGTTATATTCAGCACCGGGTTTAATTGCGTCTGCCTTGTATATGATTTACGCGATCTGGCTGTTCGTAGAGATGGGCGTTTTACGGGGAACGTCCGGCCACAACCGGCACGGTGCGGACACATTGCCTCCAATGTTGCCGAACACTCAAAAGATGGGCCTATGGAGTTGGTTGTTTGGCCTCCATGGCAGGATCAACCGAGCCTCATGGTGGGGCGGATTTGGTGTGTTTATCGGCGGCATTACTGTTCTCGCGTTGATTTTTGTCGGTACTTTCGCTTTTTTAACCCAGAGTTATGGTGTGCAAATGGAGGATCCGAACTGGCGTAGAACGCCTGAGGGCCTGCGTTTTGACGCTACTATAAAAAATACATTAGCCGCGCTGAGCATCGCCTTCCTGCCAGTGCTCTGGACCAGCATCGCGACTGGAGTAAAGCGGTTGCATGATCAAAATATGACTGGCTGGCTAATACTTATTGTCGTTTTGCCAATATTAGGTTTGGCAGGGGTTGTTCTCGCGAAGTCCTACTGGCTAGGCTATAAACCTTATATTGGCATTACACTTACAGCCTGGTGGGGGATTGCCGCACTTTGGTGCTTCGTGCAACTTGGCGTTTTGAAAGGCAAAGCTGGCAACAACCGGTATGGGCCTGACCCGTTAAAAACTGCTGCCGCAGATCAAGGTGTAATGTCAGCAAGTTCGCCATACTGAGATGACGATGGCTGTACTCCCGGGATCAGATAACCGCAAGTCAGTGCAGAACCTGCTGTTCGGCTTTCACGGGCGCATCGACCGGCAATGGTGGTGGCTCGGCATGGTGGCGATCATCGCTATTCAGGCTGCCTTAGGCGAGTTGAACGCGGAAGAGCCGACAAGCGCGAAAGGCGTCAGCGACTTTCGGGCCGTTTTCCTGCATATCAACGGCTGGTCGTTATCTACACTGGATATTCTCACGTTTTGGCCGGCTGTGGCTCTGGATGTTAAGCGGTGGCATGATTTGGATATGTCCGGCGCCTGCGCATTGCTTTCCTGTTCGGCCACGCCAGCTTACATTGCCATCGTTCTTTTCCAGTTGGGCGGACCTTTGGGGCAGCCGAACGCCTTCGATTTTGCGTTCCTCGTCGCGCTTGCATTAACTTTGGGCTCTATTCTCGTGCTCGGGTTTGCCCGGGGAACGCGAGGGCCGAACAGGTTTGGTTTGGGATAGGCGAGGGATGTGATGGGCTGGCTTGCGCATACCTATTTCAGTTTCGACGGGCGCATCGGGCGTGCGCACTGGTGGGCGGCATGGGTTCTGTTGCTTATCGTCGAGGTGGCGTTCAACGCGGTTCTCAGCCCGATGATGGGCGACGACATTCCGTTCCCCGACGGCTCGTGGTCGAGCATCGTCGACATGGCGGGGGACAAGTCCGGCGCGCTGACTGCGCTCATCTTCCTTTATCCAAACCTCGCCATGAACGTGAAACGGCTGCACGACCGTGGCCTGTCGGGCTGGTATACGCTCGTTTTCATCATCCCGTTCGTTGCGGCGACGGCAATCTCGGCGGTCGCCGATCGCGCCGGGCCGACGCCGCTGGAGGGCTGGGTGACGCTGATCAGCGGGTTCGCCGCGCTGTGGTTTCTGGCCAATCTTGGCGTGCTTCGCGGAAATCCCGGTCCAAACCGCTTCGGCCTGCCGCCTTTCACAAAATGAGCAAGTTTTCGCGGCCATAATCACGCCAAGTACGCAAGGTTTGAAGTAGCATGCGCGCAACTGCGGAAACACCAATGCTGCACCATCAAACTCTCGATGAACGCGCCATTATCAAAACCCTTGCAGAGTTGCGCAATCGTGTGGCCGAGCGCTTCCCGACGCGCGGCCTTACCCAGACCGCCACTCATCTCCATGACATGGCGCGCTCCACCGCCGCAGAGGCCGCATCGCTGAAAAACCCGAACTGGGGTCTTCGGTTCGTCGCTTTAATCACGATTGCTGGCGGTCTGTTCGCGTTCTACACCCTGTTCAGTTTCTACCGCGTCGATCTTGGAGGGCCGACGACTCTCACCGAGTTCGCACAAGGTCTGGATGCGGCGTTTAACATCATAGTCATCTGCGGTCTGGCGATCGCGTTCTTCCTGCGTCTGGAGAACCGCCATAAGCGCCGGATCGCGCTGGAAGGGCTGCATCGGCTGCGCGCGATCAGCCACGTCATCGACATGCACCAGCTCACGAAGGACCCGATCTCCATTCTGGGCAAGCCAACCGGCTCATCGCCGCTGCGCGATCTGAACCGCGAGCAGCTTTTGCGGTATCTGGATTACTGCACGGAAATGCTCTCTCTCACCAGCAAGCTCGCCGCGCTTTACGCGCAAAGCTTCCCCGATAACGTCGTCGTTGGCGGGGTAAACGATATTGAGGAGTTGACGACAAACCTCAGCCGGAAGATATGGCAGAAGATCGTCATGATACAGGCGGAAAAGCCGGACGCGAACATGCCACCCGTGATGTAAAGGGCGCCGAATGAACACTCCCTCAGACGACGCCGTCGCGCACCTTCAAGCTCTCATACTTTGCCCCAGCGTGACGCCGGAGGAAGGCGGCGCGCTCGATTATCTGGAGGCCATATTGAGCGCCGCCGGGTTTGCGTGCCATAGGTTGAAATTTTCCGAGCCCGGCACGCCGGACGTGGATAATCTGTTCGCGATCATCGGCGAAGGCCGGCCGCATCTGTGCTTCGCCGGGCATACGGACGTGGTGCCGCCCGGCGACCTTGCCGCATGGACGCATCCGCCATTCAGCGGCGAGATCGCCGATGGCGCGGTCTATGGGCGCGGCGCCGCCGACATGAAGGGTGGCATTGCGTGTTTTGTGGCGGCGGCCCTCGCGTTTTTGCGGGAGCGCGAAGGCAGACCGTTCGGAGCGATCAGTTTCCTCATCACCGGCGACGAGGAGGGACCGGCCATCAACGGCACGAAGAAAGTGCTCGACTGGATGACGGCCAATGGTTTTCAGCCCGATCATTGCCTACTCGGCGAGCCTTCGAATGCGCATGACATCGGCGAGGCGATCAAGATCGGCAGGCGCGGCTCGTTCTGCGCGACGCTGACCGTGAAGGGCGTGCAGGGGCATGTGGCTTATCCGGAGTTTTTCGCCAATCCGCTGACGGGCATCGTTGCGGCGCTCGCTCGCCTCAAGGCCGAGCCGGTCGATGGCGGCAGCGAGCATTTCGCGGCGTCCAATTTCGAGGTGACGACGATCGACACCGGCAACACCGCAACGAATGTGGTGCCCGCTCGATGCTCGGCGCATCTCAATGTGCGCTTCAACGACCTGCAGACGCCCGAAACGCTGCTTCGCTGGATGCATGAGCGGATCGAGCCCGCGCTGGCGGGCCTTGGCCTCGAATACGATCTCAAGCCGGGGAGCGTGGCGAGCAACTTTTACACGCCTCCCAAAGCGTGGGTCGAGCTGCTGTCCGCGTCGATTCAGGAGGCGACGGGCCGGACGCCGGAATTCTCGACCCATGGCGGCGCCTCCGATGGGCGGTTCATCAAAGATATTGCGCCGGTCGTGGAGTTTGGCCTGTGCAACGCGACAATTCACAAGGTGGACGAGCATGCGCCTCTTGAACATTTACGAACGGTGACAGACATCTACGCACGGTTTCTCAGGAAGTACTTTGCGTGAGGGCGTTGGCGCTTTATAGGTCAACCAACATCGCGTGAAGAAAAGGACGAATGCCTTGCAATGTCCACTATGGTCGGGTTTATAACAAGCTTCAGGAAAGCATTTGCGAAACGCTTGCAACGGCGCGAGGCAATCGCGCCCGGGATCGGGATCTAAAATGACGAAGCCGTGCTCAACAACCGCAACAATTATCTGCGCCGCCTCATTCAGCGTACTGA
>JBGSLP010000272.1:0-8667 GCA_041740655.1 Alphaproteobacteria bacterium | reverse complement strand
GGCCGCAACCGTGACACGAACCGCCATATCAGCGCCCGCCGACGCCAAAAAATTTGAAATCGATCTGAGCGCCGACGAGTGGAAGAAGCGGCTGACGACTGAGCAATTCTACGTGCTGCGCGAGCACGGCACCGAGCGCGCCGGGACAAGCCCGCTGAACCTTGAAAAGCGCGCGGGCGTGTTCTTATGCGCGGGTTGCGATCTGCCGCTGTTCAAATCCGAAACGAAATACGAAAGCGGCACAGGCTGGCCGAGCTTCTGGGCGCCGATCGACAACGCCATTGGCACGTCCGTGGACAAGAGCTGGTTCATGACCCGCACGGAAGTTCATTGCCGCCGTTGCGGCGGGCATCTCGGGCACGTGTTCGAGGACGGTCCACAACCAACTGGCCTCCGCTATTGCATGAACGGGGTCGCCATGAAGTTCGAGCCGACAGCCAACGTCAAGCCGTCTTGAGGAGAGTGATGATGAAAACGATTCTGCTTACGCTCGCCGGCCTTGCCACACTCGCGCTTGCACCATCTGCGAATGCCCAACCTGACGACAAAGCCGGGGCCGAAAAAACTGAGGTCGCCATTTTCGCAGGCGGCTGCTTCTGGTGCATGGAGGCGCCGTTCGACAAACTTGACGGCGTGATCTCGACCACCTCCGGTTTCGCGGGCGGCACGACGCCGAACCCGGTCTATCCAGCGACGGGCACCGATCATACCGAGGTGGTGAGGATCGTGTATGACCCCTCGAAAGTCTCGTATGATAAGCTGCTGAACGTGTTCTGGCGCAACATCGATCCGGTGGATGCAGGGGGACAGTTCTGCGATCGCGGGCCACAATACCGCACGGGGATATTCTACCAGTCCGCCGAGCAGAAACGTCTGGCCGAGGCTTCAAAAGCCAAACTGGACGCCACTGCAAATTTGGGCAAGCCTATCGTCACCGAAATCTCGCCGGGGCTAGCGTTTTACCCGGTGCAGGAATACCATCAGGACTATTACAAGAAAAACCCGATCCAGTATAAAATCTATCGCTACAATTGCGGTCGCGACAAGCGACTAGAAGAACTATGGGGCTCAGCCACAGGCTCCTAAACTTCATAGGGCGTTGCGTGAAATATAACGCAGCGCCCTAACTTGCTGAACAGACTGATCAGGCGTTATGCGTACATTTGTTCTGCCGGCCCAGTCTTGCTGATTAGCACCTGATCAACGCGACGACCATCCATGTCCATCACTTCAAATCGGTAGCCCCCACGCTCAAAGACGTCACCCTTGGTTGGCGCCCGCCCCAGGTCGTTGATTATAAAACCCGCAATGGTCTTATACCCTGCGTCTTCGTCAAATGCGTCTACCCCTAGAGTGAGGTATATCTCCTCGACGGGCGTGAGACCGTCAACCAACCAGGAGCCGTCTTCCCGGCGTACGATCTGTGCGCTTTCATCAATCCCATAATTCGACGGAAGTGCGCCGACAATTGCCTCTAGCCAGTCGGCTGCAGTGACGACGCCCTCTGTAGTTCCATATTCATCGATAACAATCGCAAGGTGCGAGTTACTGCTCTTGAAAAGCTCAAGCGCCTTTAAGCAGTCAATTGAGCCCGAGAGAGCCAGCACCGGTCGCACAAGTTTGCGAACGCCCTCAGCTTCATCCACGACCTGCCATCCGATCAGGTCCTTGGCGCGAATGGTGCCTAGCACTGTGTCAAAGTCACCATCAATGACAGGATAGCGGGAATGCCCGCCCTCTTGCACCTTGCGAAGAATGGCGGCGAAAGGTTCGTTCACATCGATGAAGTCGACGTCAACCCGGTGCGTCATGATTGATTGAACGTCACGGTCGCCAAGGTGAATGATGCGCTGGATCATATCGTGCTCGGTCGCGTCGATAGCGCCGCTCTCAACGCCCTCCGCAATGACCGCCTTCACCTCTGCCTCGGTGACCCGACTGTTTTCATAATCGCGAAAACCCATCACGCGCATAATTAAATGAGCTGACCCGCCCAGGATGCGAACGACGGGAGTGAAGATCACGGAAATGATCCACATCGGACGAGCGGCGAACAGCGCCAGTCTTTCGGGCGCATTAAGGGCAAGCCGCTTCGGCACCAACTCGCCAACGACGACAGAAAAATAAGTCAGAATGGTTACAACGAGCGCGACGCCTACGACTTCGCCGTGTGGATTGATGAACGGCACGCTGTTCAGCGGCTCAGATATCTTCTCAGCGATAGTAGCGCCGCCATATGCGCCGGCCATGATGCCGATCAAAGTGATGCCGACCTGTACGGTAGAAAGGAACCGGCCGGGGTCTTCGGCCAGCGAAAGCGCAAGAGCTGCATTCTTGTCGCCAGCTCGCGCCTTCTGTCGCAAAAGCGGCTTGCTTGCGGAAACTACTGCCAACTCGGAGAGTGCAAAAAAGCCGTTCAGGGCAAGCAGCAAAAAAATAACGATTATGTCGCCTGTCAACATCGGCTTTTCAGTTCCTCCTTCTACTGGCTGAAGCTAGCGTCGCTCAGAAATATACTGTGACGCGCAACAGGATAACAGGGATACGTATGCACGGGAGGGAAAAGAAATCAATAAACCGTAATGCTGGCGCTTAAACGTCGCTGGGGCGTCCGCGGAAATAGTCGCGAATCTGATTTTTCAGTTCGGGGAAAAACTCGTTCACGCCGTATGCGATCAGGGCGATGCCGATCAGATATATGATGGCCTGAGGAATAAGTAGAACGAAGATTCCAGCGACTATGGCGATCAAGGCGCGCAATTTTCCCGTGGGCATGGGCATGATTCTCCTGCGAACCTTATTATATGACAAAAAATCTATGGTCTTGATACGGCCAAAGCGCCACCCGTGCCGGGCTTGACTCCAGCGCTCGGCAGTCGCGCTCCGACCAGAAACGAAACTGTCGCCAAAACGGACAAAAGTGCAAAAAGTTCCGTGAATGCGCCTCCCCCACTGGCGACGGAAATAGCGGGCACGGCGGCAGCGCTGGCGCCGAACGCGACGAAATAGCGTAGGGCATATGCGCGGGCGCGATAAGCTTCGGGAATATCGCGGGCGATGATCGCGTCATGGGCCGGAATCTGCCCGAATACGCAGAACATCATCATCGCGGCGGCAACGGCGAGAACCCATCCTTCAGCCTGCGAAACGACGATCAGACATGGTATCTGCAGTGCGAGCAACGCGATCAGCACGGGCTTTTCCGAAAAGCGGTCGATAAGCGGCCCTGCGATCAACTGGGCGCATCCAGCAAACAGAAACACGCCAAAAACGAACAACCCTATGCCCGCGACGCCGCTGGTAAGCGCTTGGAGGCGCTCGTCGAAAAGCTTCGGCATGCCGATTGTGGTTGCGTTGAAGATCAGCCCGGCGATGAGGATGATGACGAATAGCCGGATGAAAACCGACCGGATTTCGGGCGAGCCAAACCGGAAATCCAGAGTTTTGGCGACGCCGCCGGACTGCACCGGGTTAAAGCGCGGCGTCACGGTTATATATGCGATCCCGATCAGAATCATGACCGCGCCGGGTACCGCGAAAGCCGCCCGCCATGACGCCAGGTCAACCAGCAAGCCAGTCGTCAACGCGGCGCTTGCGACCCCGAGATTGCCAAAAAACCCGTTGATCCCGAGCACCCGCCCACGTTTGACAAGGCCGCTAGTCATGAGCGCCGGGGCCACGGGATGATATATCGCCGCGAATACGCCAAGAATGGTGAGGGCGACGGCAAGCTGCAACGGCGTTTGCGCAAACGAGGCCAGACAGCACGCGGCCCCGGAGCCGATGAAGAAGACGGCGACCATTCCGTCAAGACTCCATCGGTCGCCAAGCCACCCGGCGGGCAGCGAGCACGCGCCGAACGCGATAAAGCATCCGAGCGAGAGCGGCAAAAGCTGCTCGTAGGAGAGGCCGAACTCGCTCATCGACAGCGCTGCTGCGGGGAAAATCAGCATGACCAGATGATCGAGAGCGTGTCCCGCATTCAGGAACGGCGTACGCGATGGCGATGACGGGCGCAGCGGCAAAATCCCCCGGAAACGGAATTACCGCCTGAAATTATCAGCAGTTCGCCAACCCGTCGATGCCGTTGCTTACTCGTAGTATTTGTAGCTGAGGAATTTGCCGGACATGGTGATCTTTACGCGGTCGCCTTTCGGGTCGGGCTTGCGCTCCATCACCATGTCGAAGTCGATCGCGGACATGATGCCGTCGCCGAACTCCTCCTCGATAAGCGCTTTCCAGGCCGGGCCGTTGACCATCACCAGTTCATAGAAGCGGTAGATGAGCGGATCGGTTGGCGGCATCGTGACGCCAGCGCCGCGCTCGGGGATTTCGGTGAGGATTTTGGCCTCAAGCTCCGACAGGCCGAAAATCGCCTTGGCCTTCTCGGACTGCTCGGGCGTGAGCTTCATCTGCCCGAGCAGCGCGCCGGTGACGAGCACGGGCGAACACCCGCCGATCTCCTCGCAAATGGATTTCCAGGTCAGGCTTTTCGCCCGCTTCACGTCCAGAATTTTCTCGGTGACTTGTTCCCGTTTCATAAAACCCTCCTCCATTTAAATGCTCGTCAGCCCCGAGCGCTTCGGCGCGCCGTCAACTCCGTTCTCGACAGCCACTTGCGGGCCGGGAATGCCGGGCGTGATCAGCGGCGGATTGCGCGGGTCGTAAACCTTGTCCTTCATCTCGTCCGCGAAGGTCTTGCTGCGGGTCACGAGGAAATCGATGATGTGGTTGCGTAAGGGATAATAGGCCGGATGGCGGTGCATATCGACGCGCGTGCGCTCTTTGGGCAGCGGATTGACGACGATCTCGGCGATGCACGCGCCCGGCCCGTTCGTCATCAGCACGACGCGGTCGGCGAGGTAGATGGCCTCATCCACGTCGTGGGTGATCATGAATACGGTTTGCCCGGCTCCGATGCGGCGAACCTCATCCTGCAGCGTGCCTCGCGTGAGGGCGTCGAGCGCGGAGAACGGCTCGTCCATGAGCAGGATTTTCGGCTCGATGGAGAGCGCCCGCGCAATCCCGACGCGTTGTTTCATGCCGCCCGAAAGCTCGGACGGCTTTTTATGCTCGGAGCCGGTGAGGCCGACGAGATCAATGAATTTCTGCGCCTGCTCGCGCACCTTGGCGGCCGACCAGTCGCGCCAGCGCGATGTGACGGCATAGGATACGTTGCCCATCACCGAGCGCCACGGCAGCAGCGCGTGCCCCTGGAAGATGACGGCGCGGTCAAGGCTGGGGCCGTCAATCGCCTTGCGGTCGACGATCACCGCGCCTTCCGTCGGTTCATCGAGACCGGCGAGAATGTTCAGCACGGTGGTCTTGCCGCAGCCGGAATGGCCGATGACGCAGACGAAATCGCCCTTTTCGATCGACAGCCATAGATCCTCGAAAATCGTCGTATGGCCGCCTCCCGGCTTTGGATAGCGCTTGGCGATACCTTCGATGGAGATGATTTTTTCCGCCATTTGGCCCTCAATCCGGATAGCTGACGGCACGCCCGAAGCGGGCGAGCATCTGGTCAAGCAGCATGCCTGTCATGCCGATGAGCAGGATCGAAATCATCACATTGGTGATGGAGAGGTTATTCCATTCATTCCAGACGAAATAGCCGATGCCGGTGCCGCCAACGAGCATCTCTGCGGCCACGATCACAAGCCAGGCGATGCCGATGGAAATGCGCATGCCGGTCACGATTGTCGGCGCAGCGGCCGGAAGGATGACCGTGAAGGCGCGGCGCAGCGGCGGCACCTCCAGCGTGCGGGCAACGTTCAGCCACTCCTTGCGCACGCTCGCGACGCCGAACGCTGTGTTCAGCAGCATCGGCCAGATTGAGCAGATGAAAATCACGAAAATCGACGATGTGCTGGAGTCCTTGATCGTGTAGAGCGCGAGCGGCATCCACGCGAGTGGCGATACGGGCTTCAACACCTGTATGAACGGATCGAATGCACGGTTCAGGAGCGGCGACATTCCAATGATGAAGCCCACCGGTATGGCGACCATCACTGCGAGCAGATAACCCAGCATGACGCGGCTTAGAGAGTAGGCAAGCTGGATGCCGAGGCCTTTGTCATTCGGCCCGTTATCGTAAAACGGGTCGCTGATGTGCTCCCAGATTTTGGAGCCCACCTGCCCCGGGGTTGGGAAGGCCGATTGCCCTTCGGTGGCCGTCTTGCCCATCAACTTGGCGTATTCCGGATCAAGCCCGGTCGATACGCCGCTGCTTGCCGTCGCCAGCCACCACACTCCAATAAACGTGGCGAAGATCACCAGCGACAGCGCCATGGCGCGTAATTGCAGCGACTTGAACACAGAATCCATAAATAGCCTTTGAGTATCGCCCTGTCGGCGCGTTCACGAGCGACGCTGACAGGGCGGGAGCAGCCTGAACCGGCGGCGTCAGGTTTTCTTGATCTTGAAGCTCGCCAGATATTCCTCCGGCTTCTCGGGGTCGAAAAGCTTGCCCATGACGCTGAAAGTCTTCGTCGTCGTGGTCGGCGGCGTTAATCCGGCTTCTTTCATAAGCTCGATGGCGTCCGTCGCGAGATAGACCTTCTTTGCGATCTCCGCGTAGTTCACCTCGCCCTTGATCTGCCCCCAGCGTTTCATCTGCGTCAGAATCCAGATTGCGAAGCTCTCCCACGGGAACGGGTCGAAATCGATCCGATCCGGCGCCTTGACGATGTTACCCAGACCATCGGCGAACGTGCCGGTCAGGATTTGCTCAACCACGATAGGCGGCTGGTTGAGATAGTTCGCCGGAGCGATAGCCTCGGCGATCTGCTTACGGTTCTCGGCCTTCGTCGCAAATGCAGTCGCCTCGATAATGGATTTCAGCAGCGCCCGGTAAGTGTTCGGCATTGTCGTGACGAACTCCTGGCTGGCGGCGAACGCACAGCAGGGGTGGCGGTCCCAGATGTCCTTCGAGAGAATATGGATGAAGCCCACGCCGTCATAAACCGCGCGCTGGTTCACAGGGTCGGGCGCGAGGAAGCCGTCGATATTTTCCGCGCGCAGGTTGGCGACCATCTCCGGTGGCGGCACGGCGCGAATTTGAACGTCCTGATCCGGGTCGATCCCGTTCTCGGCCAAATAATAGCGCAGCAGATAGTTGTGCATGGAGTAGTCGAACGGCACCGCGAACTTGAAGCCCTTCCAGCTTTTTGGGTCGCGCTTGTCCTTATGCTTCACCGACAGCGTAATCGCCTGCCCGTTGATGTTCTCAACCGCCGGCATAGTGAACGGCACCGGGTTCGATCCGACGCCCATCGAGATGGCGAGCGGCATCGGCGAGAGCATGTGCGCGGCGTCATATTCCTTGTTCAGCGTCTTGTCGCGAACGACCGCCCAGCCCGCTGTCTTGACGACCTCGACGTTGAGCTTGTTCTTGGAATAAAAACCCATTGGCGCCGCCATGATGATCGGCGTGGCGCAGGTGATCGGTATGAAACCGATTTTGAGGTCCGCCTTTTCCAGCGGCGCAGTATCGGCGAACGCCTCCGTAATGGCGCCGAGGGGCAGGAACTGCGAGATGGCCGCCAGAGCGGTCGTTGCGCCGACCGTGCGCAGAAAATTGCGGCGTTCGATATCGTTCGGGAAAACCGCGCGGACGACAGCGCTTTCGACAGCACGGGAAAGGCGACCGTCTTCGCCGAGCGCTGCGGCGTCGTCGTGGGTGGCCTGATTATGGTGATTGCCGCAACTGCAGCCTGATTTGCTTAGCTTGTTGTCTGGATCGAGTGGGTCGTCAAACATCGACATCGGCGGTGCTCCCATTGCCTAATGCAATATTCAAAGCAACGCTTGTGCCAGATGGACGACCGTCCAATTAATTTCCGCGAACGGCGGAATGCAATTTTAGCTCGTAGAAAATGCATTCAAATAAGGGGCTTTCCCGCCGGTCTCCCGTTCGCCGCCTATGCCGAGACAAACAACGCAAAATCGGGCGCCTCTTTTTTAGGCAACCCGACTGAGCTATTTTTCACCTGATCGCAGCATCACCACCGACGAGTCTTTCTCGAAAAGATGGCCTGCGCGATCACGCTTTGCGGCGATATACGCCGAGTTATGTCCGTTGGCCCTTGCGATCACGCGTTGCGTCGCAAGCACTTCCAGACCGGCATCCTTGAGCGCCTCGATCTTCAGCGGATTGTTCGTCATCAGGCGGATGGCGGTGAAGCCAAGCTGATGAAGCATTTCCGCCGCCATATCAAACCGGCGGTGATCATTCTCGAAGCCGAGCATCTCATCCGCGTCGTAAGTATCATGGCCTTGGTGCTGCAAACCATACGCCCGAATCTTGTTAGCGATGCCGTTGCCGCGCCCTTCCTGATCCAGATACAGCAGGATGCCGCCGCCCGCGTCCGCCATGCGCTGCACCGCGCCGCGAAGCTGGTCGCCGCAATCGCATTTCAGGCTGCCGAACAGATCGCCCGTCAAACACGCGGAATGAATACGGACGAGCACGGCGTCGCCCGGTGCGGGCTTGCCGATCACCACCGCAATCTGATCGCGCATTCCTTCACCGCCGCGAAAGACCACGAATTCGCAATCCTCGACGCCCTCAAGAGGAACCGGAGCGCGCGAGACCAGACGCAGCAAATTTGCGGCTCCCGATTCATAGTCCATGATTGCGTCGGCGGGCACCGTCACCAGATTTGC
>JBGSLP010000271.1:0-1896 GCA_041740655.1 Alphaproteobacteria bacterium | reverse complement strand
TCTCAACGGGGCGGTAATTCACCGTCGCGCCCGCCGCAGCCGCGATCTCGCGCATGCGCTTTTCGCCGAGATAGGCATAGCCGGAGATGGGCGCGAAATAGTAATCAACCGTTTTCATCGCGCATCTCCGGCTTGTCGCTTTACGCCACCGATTGCATCAGCGGCTTTTTCTCCATCGCGGGATGGCCTTCCTCAATGGGAAGGCTCGGATCGCGCGACCACTCATTCCACGAGCCAAAATACATTTTTACGTCCTTCACGCCAGCCTCTTTCAAGGCGACGTAAGTGTTGGATGCGCGGGCGCCCTTGAAGCAATAGAGCACCACGGGCGTATCCTGCGTCACGCCCACGGTTGCGCATTCAGCGAGAATTTCGTCTGAGCTTTTGAATACCGGCCCGGCCGCGCTCGGCTTCATCATGCGATACCATTCCAGCCACTTCGCACCCGGCAAGCGGCCCTTGCGTGGGCAGAAATCGGGGCCGTAGGGTGAGGAGCTTGTGCCGACCCACTCATCCACATCGCGCACGTCGATGATAGCGACGCCAGGTTTGGAGAGCGCGGCGAGCGTTGCCTGCGCGTCGAGCATGATCGAGGAGGCTGACGGATCGACGGGAAATGTTTTCGGCGCTGGGTTGGCGGGCACGGTCGTCGAGGCGCCGCCTGCCTTCACCCAGCCGTCAAGGCCGCCATGCAGCACCGCCGCTTTCGGATAGCCGAGAAACTGCAGCAGGTAATAGCCGCGGCATGACTGGCCGAAGCCGCTATTCATGGACTGCTCGTAAATGATCGCCGTTTCGGCGCCCGACAAACCCGCTGCGCCGAACGCTTCGGCGAATTTGCCCCTCAACTCCATAAGGCCGTCCATGGTCGACGTGGCCAGATAAGTGAAAATCTCGTGGACGTTCACCGCGCCGGCAATATGCCCTCCGGCATAGGCTTCAGGCGAGCGGGTATCGATAATCACGACAGGCTGCGAGGCCGCCAGCGCCTTGAAGTCCTCGATTGAAATGAGTGCTTTGGTCATAGTCGCTACACCTCCTGTTATGGACTGCCGTCATGAAAATCAGTTTTGGAGATCGGCCAGCATTTTGCGCAACTGCTTCGTGGCTGGCGTTACGATGGCGACGAAATACGCCTCGCGCAGGCGGCGCTGGGCCTCGCCGGTCGAGAGATAGCCGCGCGCCCCGCAATGCAGCATCGCGGCATGGGCCGCCTTCACCGTCATCTCGCCAGCGGTGAGGCGCACATTTATGACCCTGCGCCAATGCTCGATGTCGGTGGAAAAAGGCGTATCGCACAGGGCAAACGTTTCGGCCTGTAGCGCTGCAAGCGCTTCCGCGAAATGCTCCGGTTGCTCTTCGAGATACTTGTTCACATGGCCGAGCGGACCGCGCATCCGCTGCATCAGATCTAGCGATGACTGGATGATCCCGAAGGCCATGCCGGTTTGCATCAGGATGAACCCTGTGCGTATGCGCTTGACATAGTCCGCGCACGGGTCGGCCAGCACCATGCTGTCGGGGATGAAAGCGTCGCGCAGTTGCACGGCGAAGGTGCGTGTTCCCTCAAGGGCGACGAAATGATCTTGAGCTGAGAGTTTGACGCCGCCGCCCGCGCAGTCGACAGCGATCATGACCTGATGCTTGGGGTCATCCTCCATTTCGAAGATGGTTCCGAAAACGTGATCGGGGCCTAGGTTTGACACCCACGGCAGCACGCCCCTCACCGAATATCCGCCAGTCACGCGGCGACCTTTCAGCCGCATGCTCTCGATGCCGAAGAAAGTTTTCATGGGATTGGAGAGACCCGTGCCGCCAAGCGTCGCGCCGAGTGCAACTTTCTCTCCGAGTTTGCTTTTCAGCGCAGCATTGGACGAATTTGCCGCGTACCATGCC
>JBGSLP010000270.1:0-3408 GCA_041740655.1 Alphaproteobacteria bacterium | reverse complement strand
CGCCCTTCACGCCCGTCGGCGACAGCGGCAGCGCGAAGCCGTTGCACGTCACCGTAAACCGCCCCGTCTGCACGCCGGTCACCTTGGCCTGCAGCCGCTCTAGCGACGAATCCACATAACGCGCGGTGCCCCCCGGCGCGCCCTCCTCGCCCAGCACGTGCCATGGCTCCAGCGCCTGCCGCAACTCCACCTCGACGCCCTCATATTCCACATGGCCGTAAACCGGATAGCGGAATTCGAAATGCGGCGCGAACCAGTCCTCCTTGATGGGGAAACCGGCCTCGTTCAGCTCGCGCAGGATGTCGCGGAAGTCCTGCCAAATGAACGCGGGCAGCATGAACTTGTCGTGCAGGCTGGTGCCCCACGGGATGAGCCTGCGCTTGTAGGGTTTCTCCCAGAACCACGCGACAAGCGCCCGCAGCAGCAACTGCTGCGCAAGGCTCATCTGCGGATGCGGCGGCATCTCGAAGGAGCGGAATTCCACCAGCCCGAGGCGCCCCGTCGGGCCGTCCGGCGAATACATCTTGTCGATGCAGATTTCGGCGCGGTGCGTATTGCCCGACACGTCAATCAGCAGGTTGCGGAAAATGCGGTCGACGAGCCACGCGGGCGTCCAGGCCTGTCCGCGCTCGGGGATTTGCGCGAGCGCGATTTCCATTTCGTAAAGCTGGTCGTGGCGGCCCTCGTCGATGCGCGGCGCCTGGCTGGTCGGGCCGATGAACATGCCCGAGAACATGTAGGACAGCGATGGGTGGTTCTGCCAGAACGCGATGATGCTGCCCAGCAGGTCGGGGCGGCGCAGGAACGGGCTGTCGGCGGGCGTCATGCCGCCGAGCACGATGTGGTTGCCGCCGCCGGTGCCGGTGTGGCGGCCATCGACCATGAATTTTTCCGTGCCGAGGCGGCATAGACGCGCCTCCTCATACAACGCGGTCGTTATCTGGACGGCGTGGTCCCAGTTTTTGGCCGGCTGGATGTTGACCTCGATAACGCCGGGGTCGGGCGTGACCTTGATAACGTTCAGGCGCGGATCGTCCGGCGGCGTATAGCCCTCGATATGCACGCGCGTCGCCGACGCAGCGGCGGCGTCCTCGATGGCTGCAACCATGGCCGCGTAATCCTCGGCGTCCTCAAGCGGCGGCAGGAACACGCAGATGTGCCCGTCGCGCGGCTCGATGGACATGGCGGTGCGCACGGAGCCGAAAACTTCCGTGGGAAACTGCGGCGGCGCGACCGGAGGCTCCAGCGTGACCGCGCGACGGCCAGCGAGAAGAGAGTCGCGCGGCGGCAGCGGGGTGCGATCGGCATACGGGTCGCGCGGAATGACATGCGGGAAATGGATCGGCTCGATGAACGGCAGCGAGCCGAGCGGCAGGCGGAACCCAATCGGCGAGTCGCCCGGCACCAGAAACAGCTTCTCACGGCGCAGGCCCCAGCGCTCGGTCACCCATCGACGCCCGGTTGCGCGGCTCTGCCAGACCTGAATCGGCAGCACGTAGCCTGTTACCGCCTCGATGCCGCGGTCGAACACCTTGACAAGACGCGCGCGCTCCGCCTCGTCCTCAAGCTTGTTGGTCTTGGCGTCGAGATTGAGCGGCAATTTCTGCTCGACGAGCATGAAATGCGCTGAATCCTCATAGGCGGGAATGGCGCTGTCCGGCGCAAGGCCAAGTTTATCGCACAGCGCCGTCGCGAAGTTGCCCGCATCGGCCACGTCCATCGGTTTGAGGGGCTTTTCCTTGTCGATGAGCTTTTCATCGCGCCATAGCGGCTCTCCGTCGGAACGCCAGTAACACGCGAATGCCCAGCGCGGCAGTTGCTCGCCCGGATACCATTTGCCCTGTCCGTAATGCAGCAGGCCGCCCGGCGCGAACCTGTCCCTTAGGCGGCGGACGAGATTTTCCGCGAACTCGCGCTTTGTCGGACCGACGGCGGCGGTGTTCCACTCGGGGCTTTCCATATCGTCTATGGAGACGAAGGTCGGCTCGCCGCCCATGGACAGGCGCACATCCCCCTTGGTCAGCTTCTCGTCGACGAGCTTGCCGGTCTCGCAAATCGCCGTCCATTGCTCATCGGTGTAGGGCTTGGTGACGCGAGGCGACTCCGCGATCCGCGTGACCTTCATGTCGAAAGCGAAGGTCACTTCTGCCTTTTCATGCGCGCCGGAAATCGGTGCAGCGCTTTGCGGCGATGGCGTCGCAGCGAGCGGAATATGCCCTTCGCCCGTCAACAGGCCTGAAGTTGGATCAAGGCCGATCCAGCCGGCGCCGGGCAGATACACCTCCGCCCAGGCGTGCAGGTCGGTGAAATCGACCTCCGTGCCCGATGGACCGTCGAGCGACTTCACGTCCGGCTTGAGCTGGATCAGATAGCCCGACACGAAGCGCGCCGCCAAACCCTTGTGCCGGAAAATCTGCACGAGCAGCCAGGCGCTGTCGCGGCATGAGCCGGAGCGGTTTTTCAGCGTCACCTCGGGCGTCTGCACCCCCGGCTCCATTCGGATCAGGTAGCCGATTTCTGTTTGCAGGCGGCGATTGACCTCAACCACATAATCGATCGTGTTGGGCGCATCGATCTTGAGCGCGGTCATATAGTCGGCTAGTAGCGCGCCGGGAGCGTCCGGCTTGAGATAGGGGGTCAGTTCTTCCTTCAGCGATGGCTCGTATTCAAACGGCCAGTCCTTCGCTGAATCCTCGATGAAGAAATTAAATGGGTTGATGACCGCCATGTCGGCGACGAGATCGACGGTCACTGAGAATTCTTTCGTTTTCTCGTTGAAGACCAGCCGCGCCATGTAGTTGCCGAACGGGTCCTGCTGCCAGTTGATGAAATGGTCTTCCGGCGTGATTTTCAGCGAATAGCTCAGGATCGGCGTGCGGCTGTGGGGGGCCGGGCGCAGCCTCACGATATGCGGCGCAAGGCCGGTCAGCCGGTCATAGTTGTAGACGGTGCGGTGGGTCAGGGCGACGTGAAGCGTCATTGAAAAAGACATGCCTCCGCATAGTGGGTGGAAGTCAGGCGTGCGCCTGCGTTTGTGTTTGCGCGGGCGTTTCTTCCGGCGGTTGATAGCCGAAGAATACATATCCCAATTCGTTTGCCAGCGCGATTAGGCTGAGTTGCGTCCAGTCGTTGAACGTGTGCAGATTTTCGACCAGATCAGGATCGCCCGCCGCCTGCACAAGGCCTGCGAGAATCGCATCGGTCTGTGTGTGTGCGCGGCTGGCGTTGGCCAGTCCGAAGCTCTCTTCCAGCAGCAGCACCATCGTTTTGATCTCGCCAATGCAATGGCTGATGGAGCGCGGCAGGCGGGTGTCGAAGAGGAGGAATTTCGCGACGTCCTCCGGCTCGACAGCGCGGGGATGCATGCGGCGGAAGGCGTGATAGGCGGAGGCGGAGCGCAATAGCGTC
>JBGSLP010000269.1:0-3782 GCA_041740655.1 Alphaproteobacteria bacterium | reverse complement strand
CCTCATTTCAGGTCGGCCCAAGCTCCATGACATGGGATGGCGCAACGCTGACCATTCGCATCGACGAGGTCACGAACCCACTGCCGACGAAGATCAAGGGCGTCGTCCGCCTCCGCGCGTCCACGCTGACCGATTACGAGGCCGTGCTGGATGCGCATGGACTGCACCGCTGGCGACCGCTCGCGCCGACCGCCCGTGTCGAGGTTGATCTCGAAAGCCCCGGCCTGCGCTGGTCAGGCGATGGCTACATGGACTTCAACCACGGCGATGAACCGCTGGAGGATGGCTTTGTCCGCTGGGATTGGTCGCGCACGCCCGTGAGCGATGGCGCCGCCGTGCTGTACGACGTCGAATGCAGGAACGGCGAGCACCGACCGCTGGCGCTTCACATCGACGGGAGCGGCGAGGTGCGCGCCATGGAAGCGCCGCCGCCTGCACGCCTGCCTCGCACTTTATGGTTGATAGCGCGAGGCACACGGGCCGACGCAAGCGCCCGTGCGCAGGTCGTCAAGACGCTTGAGGACACGCCGTTTTACACCCGCTCCAAAATCCGCACAAAGCTGCGTGGCGAAACGGTGAGCGGCATGCACGAAAGCCTTTGCCTCGACCGCTTTCGCTCGGGGTGGGTGCAAACGCTGCTGCCGTACCGGATGCCGCGCAAGTAACCCTCGCCAAATCACTCAGGCGGCGTTTCGTTTTCCGGCGGGGGCTTCTCCGCCCGGCGGCGCTTGTCGCGGCGGAGCGAGTATAACTCCCAGAACGCGAAGGCCAGCACGGGCGCGAACACAAAGGCGATATCGATTACGCCGTACCATTTCTTGTCCATAATCGCTTATCCGGCGTCCTTGTCGTCATGCTCCGACGCAAACCTGCGCACCCGCCTCAAGCCCATCGCAACGCCAAAAATGATGATCGGGATGCTGACGGCCATGGCGAGATCGGGGTCGATCGTAAACCCCGCAGCTTTTACGCCCTTGGCCGCGTAGCCGACCAGACCGACGATGTAATAGGTGATCGCCGCAATCGAGAGGCCCTCAACCGTCTGCTGCAAGCGCAACTGCATCTTGGCGCGCCGGTTCATCGACGTCAGCACCGCCTGGTTCTGCCGCTCCCGCGTGATGTCCACCCGCGTCGAGAGCAATTGCGTGGCCCTCGCGACGCGCTCCGAAAGCGCCTGCTGGCGCGCGGAGGCCGATTGAACCGTGCTCATCGCGGGCGCCAGACGCCGCTCCATGAACTCCTGAAAAAGCTGCAGGCCCTCGATGCGCTCCTCGCGAAGTTCGACGGTGCGCTGCTGAACGAGATTGTAATACGCAGCGGTTGCGCTGAAGCGATTGTAATTCTCGGCGTGGCGCTTTTCGATGCCCGCCTCCAGTTTCGTCAGGCGATCCAGCAGCGCCGGTTCGTCGGCCGTCTTCGCGTTCGCCATCGCCGTAGTGATCTCGGCGAGTTCACGCTCGCATGCTGTCAGGAACGGCGTCAACTCGCGCGCGACGGGAAACGCCAGCAGCGCCATCATGCGGTAGGTGTCGAATTCCATCAGCCGCTGGACGAGGCGCCCCGCCTGCCTCTGGGTCATGCTGAAGTCGTAGATGGCCCAGCGGCTGAAACCGTCGGCATGGATACGGAAGTCCGTGAACGCCGCGCCAGCGCCGCCCGCGATATTGGAGCCGATCACGACCTCGCCATTGAAATAGCGCGTCGACAGGTCCTGATAATCCGGCTTTTTTTCACCCTGAAAAAGCGCGGCATGCGCCGCAACCAGCAACTGGCCGGGTAGCGTTGCGGCCCAGCCCGCAGGGAGCGCATTTACCGCCGGATCGGCGAACGGGTCATCGCTCTCGCCGGGGACGATGATTTTATAGCGGCTAAACTCGGTGTGGCGCTCCCATTTGAGGCGGAACGGGCCGAAATCCTTGCTGTAATGGCTCGCTCCCGGCGCAGGCGGCGCGACGTTATACTGCGCGGCGAGGTCCATCAGGGGCTTCAGCGCGATCTCGCTGGGCCCCGCGCCATAAAGCGCCAGAAACGACAGGCGAAGCGGCGCCTTCAGCGCTTCGGGCGGGCGGGCGTGCACCTCATCATGCAAAACGAACCGCTGCGGATGATTGGTCGGCAAATGCATGACTTACGGCCCCCGGACATCAATATCTCGAAACGGCATTTACCAGCGAAATGCCTTTTTTCTATTAGTAATTGCAAATTTTATGGCTTGGGCGTAAAGCCGCAGCAACCAAGAAAGGCAAGCCTATGCGCTTTAAGTCCTGCCGCAAGTGCGGTTATAACTATATTCCGCCTGAATATGACCACTGCCCCAAATGTCAGGCAAAGCTCGGCGCGGGTGGCGGCGCGCGCAAAGCCATGCTTGCCTTCGTCGGCGTCGCCGCCATTGCAGCCGTCGCGTATTTCGCGGTTACTATCGCGCCAAGGCTATCCATCGTCGTCAACTAGCGCGCCTTTCCGAATCGGCTCCGATGACACCGGCGGAGCGAGCCACCCGGATGATGATTTCCGCGATCTGCTCGGGCTGCTCCTCGTGCGCGAGGTGGCCGAGGCCACGCAGATATTCGACGGTCGCACCCTTCACGATATTGCGCACCTTGAATGCGTCATCCGGCGGCACCGCCTTGTCGGCTCCTCCGGCGACCAGCACCAGCGGATGCTCGAGCGCAGGCAGATCGCGCAAGAGCGGGTTCAGATCCCAGTTCGCCATCATGCCAAGCGCGCCCGCGACATGGGCTGGCGAGCGGAACAGCCGCGCGTAAAGCTCGACGCCTTCCGCGTCGATTGCCGACCCCGTCCCCTCGATCAGCCGCTCGACGGAGGAAACGCCGCCAGCGCGCCAGGCGAAAAGACGCGGAACGAGCGGATTGAGGAACAGGATTTTCGCCATCGGCGAGAAAACTTTCGAGGCGACGCCCCGGAATGGCATGAGCGCCCCATTCAAACTGATCAGCCTTGCCGGGTTGATGCCGCCATCTAGGCACATCCGGATGAGCACCGCCGCGCCCGCTGAGTGCCCAACCGCGATTTGCGGCGAAACGTTCATGACCTGCAGCAGCTTGGTGAGCGCGTCCGCCATTCCCGGAAGCCTCAAACCGCTGGGCGGCGGCGTGTCGGTGAATCCATGTCCGGGCAAATCTGGGGAAATGACGGTGAAGCGTTTGGCGAGCAACGGCGCCAGATCACGCCAGGAGTGGGTGGACGCTCCGGTGCCGTGCGCCAGTAGCAGCGCCGGCCCCTGCCCCATGACCTGAACATGCCAGCGGAAGCCTCCCGCCTCCACAAACCGGCTGGCGTACCCGTTCGGCCAGTCGCGCCCGTCCTTCTCCCACAGTAACCGGTCGGCCATCTTGTCCCGCTCAAGGTTCAGTCCTCGCCATTGAGCTTATACCGGACATCGGACGCCGCTTCGAGAATTACCTCGAACCCCCATTAATGTTGGATCGTTCTGCGATAGAGGTGCCATGTCGCGTGCCCAAGCAGCGGCACCGCGACCGCTAACCCCAGGAAAAACGGGGTCGAGGCGATGGCGAGCGTTGCGGCGACGATCAATCCCCACACCGCCATAGGCAGCGGATTAAGGGCCACCGCTTTCATCGAGGTGACGGCAGCAACCGCCGCGCTAACGTCGCGATCGAGCATCAACGGGAACGAGATAACGCTGATCGAGAAAATCAGCACGGCGAAGACGAGGCCTACCGCATTGCCGATGATCATCAGCCGCCATCCCTCCGGCGTCTCCAGAACCTGATCGGCGAACGCGCGGATCGAGAGCGGCG
>JBGSLP010000268.1:0-12429 GCA_041740655.1 Alphaproteobacteria bacterium | reverse complement strand
GCTCGGCGGCGATCTCCGCGTCCGCGCGGCAGATGCTCGGCGTGCTTGGCGTCTGGGATGCGGTCGCGGCCGACGCGCAACCGATCGAATCCATCGAAATCAGCGACACTGAACTCGAAACGCCTGTCCGCACGGCGCTGTTGAGCTTCAACGCCATGGTGCGGGACGATCTCGCAGCCGCTTACATTCTGGAGAATGTGAAATTTCGTAAAGCCTTATTTGCGGCAGTGGCGGAGGCGCCCGGCGTAACGCTGATCATGCCCGCATCGGTCCAGTCCTTCACCGTTTACGACGGCAGCGTAAGCGTTGCGGTCAGCGACCAACGCGTGTTGTCCGCAAAGCTGATCGTTGCTGCTGACGGCCAGAAATCGGCGCTGCGCACGCTGGCCGGGATCAAGGCGATGCGCTGGGAAACGCCGCAAATGGGGATCGTCACCAGCGTCGGCCACGAAGCGCCGCATGGGGGGCGCGCCATCCAGCATTTCTTGCCCTCCGGCCCATTCGCGATGCTGCCGCTCACCGGGAACCGCACGTCGCTGGTCTGGACGGAGCGGCAGGACGAAACCGCCCGGCTCTTGACGCTCGACATGGGCAGCCTGGCGTCGGAAATCGAAACGCGCTTTGGCAGGCAACTCGGCCCGCTCACGGTGCTCTCCAAACCCGCCGCATATCCGCTGTCGATGACCCTGGCGCGGGATTTCGTGAAGCCCCGCTTTGCGCTCGCCGGCGATGCCGCGCACGGACTGCACTGGATCGCCGGGCAAGGCCTCAATCACGGGCTGAAGGATGTTGCGGCGCTCGCTGAGGTCATTCTCGACGCTATGCGCCTTGGCCTCGACATCGGCGATCTGGCGGTTTTGCAGCGTTATGAGCGATGGCGCCGGTTCGACAGCGTCACCTCGGCGCTGGCCGCCGCTGCAATCAACCGCATGTTTTCCGATGGCGGCGCGCCGCTGCGGATGATCCGAAGCTTCGGCCTTGGCCTTGTCAACCGCATCGAGCCCCTCAAGCAGTTTTTCGTGCATGAAGCGGCGGGGCTGACCGGGTCGACGCCCAAACTGCTGCGCGGCGAAGTGCTGTAGCTAAAGCTGAGCCCGATTAGAGATCATCAGCGCGAATGCCTGCACGAGCGCCACGTCCTTCAGACGATCAAAGCGACCGGATGCGCCGGAGTGCCCGGCCTCCATGATGGTTTTGAGCATCAGCAGGCGGTCGCCCGTCTTGACCGCCCGCAGCTTGGCGACCCATTTCGCAGGCTCCCAGTATGTCACGCGCGGGTCCGTCAGCCCGGCGACGGCGAGGATGTGCGGATAGTTTTGCGCGCGCACATTGTCGTAGGGCGAATATGCCGCAATGGCCTCGTAATCCGTCTTGGATGCAATCGGGTTGCCCCATTCGGGCCATTCCGGCGGCGTGAGCGGCAGCGTGTCGTCGAGCATGGTCGTCAGGACGTCGACGAACGGCACCTCGGCGATGATCCCGTTGAACAGATCAGGCGCCATGTTTGCGACGGCGCCCATGAGCATGCCGCCTGCTGACCCCCCTTGCGCCACGATGGCGCCGCGCGAGGTAAAGCGCTCGCGCGCCAGATATTCGCCCGCCGCGATGAAATCCTTGAAGGTATTCTGCTTTTTATCGCGCTTGCCATCGAGATACCAGCGATAGCCTTTCTCCTTGCCGCCGCGAATATGCGCGATGGCGTAGACAAATCCGCGATCCACGAGGCTGAGGGCGGTCGTTGAGAAGCCCGCAGGAATGGCGATGCCATACGACCCGTAACCGTAAAGCAGCAGCGGCGCAGAACCGTCGAGCGCGGTCGATTTGCGATAGAGCAGCGAAATCGGAACGGTCTCACCATCATGAGCGGGCGCGAATACACGGCGCGTGACGTAATCAGCGGGGTTATGCCCGCTTGGGATCTCCTGCGTCTTGCGGAGAATGCGCTCGCGGCTTTCCATATCGTAGTCGAAGGTCTGGCCGGGGGTCGTCATCGACGAGTACGTAAAGCGCAGGGCTGTGGTGTCGAACTCGTAGCCGGATTGCATGCCGAGCGAATAGGCCTCCTCGGCAAACGCGATCTCGTGCTCGGCGCCGTCGGACATGCGGCGGATGACGATGCGCGGCAGCCCGTTCTCGCGCTCAAGCCTCGCCATGTGCCCTACGAACGCCGCAACATCAAGGATGAGGCGTCCGGGCCGGTGCGGCTCGATATCGCGCCAGTTTTCACGGCCGGGAGCGGCGACGGGCGCCGATACGATCTTGAAATCCTCCGCGCCATCCGCATTGGTGAGGATGATGAAATCCTGCCCGCGATGGTCCACCGAATATTCCTGCGCGGGGATGCGCGGCGCTATCCGCCGTGGCGCTTCGAGGGGCGCATTCGCCGGAATGACATAGGCCTCGGACGTCTCGTGGTCGCCGCAGTGAATGAGGATGTATTCCCGGCTCTGCGTCATACCGACATTGGCCGAAAATCCGTGGTCTGCTTCCTCGTAGACAAGCACATCGTCTTCGGCTGGCGAGCCAAGCTTGTGGCGGAAGATTTTCAGCGGCCTGTGATTTTCGTCCAACCGGCTGTAAAACAGATACTGGCCGCACGCCGACCAGCAGGCGTCACCGCCCGCATCTGCGATCTCATCGGGCAAATCAGCCCCGCTGGCGACATCGCGAAAGCGCACGCGATAGTATTCAGACCCGTTGGTGTCGACGCCGTATGCGATGCGCGAATGATTGGGCGATATATAGATGCCGCCAAAACGGAAATATGCGCACCCCTTCGCCAGCTCGTCGCCATCCAGCAGGGTTTGCGCTTCGCCGCCGGTGCGCGGTTCGCGGCAGTATTTCGGATACTGGCCGCCAGCCACGAAATTGTTGAAATACGCCCATTCGCCGAACGGCGACGGCACGGAGGAATCGACCTCCTTTATCCGGCCCTTCATTTCGGCGAAGAGGGTGTCCTGCAACGCCTTGGTCGGCTCCATCACTTTGGCGGTGTGGGCGTTTTCGGCCTCCAGATAGGCGCGGATATCCGGGGCGAGAACCGCCGGGTCACGCATGACCTCGCGCCAGTTATCGGCGCGAATCCAGGCGTAATCATCGGACCGTTCGATGCCGTGATGGCTGTCGACGCGCGGTCGGACCGGGGCGATTGGCCCCGCATCCGGTTCATTCTTCTGTGTGATGGTCATGACCAAGATTTACTGGCGCAGCGGTGGCCCTGCAAGGCCAATCTATGCCTAGCTCATGGTTTCGCCAGCGGCGGCTGGCTTGAAATCTAGCACAACGCCGTTCATGCAATAGCGCAGCCCTGTCGGCTTCGGGCCATCCGGGAAAACATGACCGAGATGGCTGTCGCAGCGCGCGCAACGGATTTCGGTGCGTCGGCTGAAGAACGAGCGATCGTCATGCTCCGTGACGGCGCCGGGATCGAGCGGCTGGAAAAAGCTTGGCCAGCCGGTTCCGGAGTCGAACTTGGCGGCGGATGAGAACAAAGGCTCATGACATGCAACGCACGTAAACACTCCATCGCGCTTTTCATTGTTCAACGGACTGGTAAATGCGCGCTCCGTGCCATGTTCGCGAGCAACGCGGTATTGCTCGCGCGTAAGTTGCGACCGCCATTCTTCGTCTGTCTTTACAATCTTGTCTTTTGTCATGATCAATCCTCGATCGAATTGCGCCAGATTAGGATATTGCAGTGAAGGTGCGACAAAACAGTGCTTTAGTCTGCGATAAAACCAAGACCTTCGAAAACGAGGTCAAAATCGTGTTACTCTTTCCAGCCTTTGATACATTCGCATCTCAGCAAAAGCGGATGGCATCACAGCGTTTCGACTAACCCTGTCGTTGACGCTCAGATATGAAGCCTTTATACAACAGCGTGCCGATAATTATGCGGCCATGCCAATTGCCGCTATTCAGTCAATATCTGGCCATACGAACAGCGTTGCGGTTGTATTTCCTCCTAACCGCCAATGTATCCACTCCAAGTTCACGTGAAAATGTCCCGGAAGGCTGTTTCGATCATCGCCAGCAATAAGAAAAACTGTGCCCGCAGCAGTTTCTTCGGCTGTCGCGACCGATATGTTTCACTGATTCGCGGAATTACGCTGTTTGCGATCCTTTTGCTGATCGACACCGGAATTGCGAACGCCGCCCCATCCAATAGTGCAGTCAACGGCGCGGACCTGAGCCTTTTATGGGTTATTCCATTTGCCGGATTGCTGCTTTCAATCGCAATTCTACCGCTGATCAACTCATCATTCTGGCATCATCATTATGGAAAAGTCGCGGGCTTTTGGACGCTGGCGTTCCTGGCTCCGTTTCTCGCCAGCTACGGCTATTCAATCGCCATTTATGAGTTCCTTCACACCCTATTGCTCGAATATATTCCGTTTATCATCCTTATCTTTGCTCTTTATACGATAGCCGGCGGCATCTTTGTTCAGGGGAACCTGCGCGGATCGCCTGCAACAAATACAGCGCTGCTGCTCGTGGGCTGGTTTCTGGCCAGCTTTATCGGCACCACTGGCGCATCCATGGTGATGATACGCCCCGTTCTGCGCGCCAATGATGAGCGAATCCACAATGCTCATGTCATCGTCTTCTTCATCTTCATTGTGTCGAATGTCGGCGGCGCGCTGACGCCTCTGGGCGATCCGCCTTTGTTCCTCGGTTTTCTCAATGGCGTGGAGTTTTTCTGGCCGCTCAAGTTCATGTTTGCGCCAACGGTCATAGTTACGGCGATCCTGCTCGTCACTTTTTATGCGGTGGACAGCTATTTCTATCGCGCAGATACGCGCACCAAACCTGACCCGACGCCCGGTTCGCCTCTGCGCATTTTCGGCCTTGTGAATGCGCCGTTGCTCCTCTTGCTGGCGGGCGCAGTCTTGTTGAGCGGGGCCGACATAAATCTAGGCAGCGTCACCGTTTTCGGCATTGAGGTCAAAACTCTCAGCATATTGCGCGACGTGACTTTGCTCCTACTTGCCGGGGCGTCGCTTGCGCTGACGCAGACCAGTTATCGCGAGTCGAATCAGTTCAACTGGGAACCCGTGATCGAGGTGGCGAAGATATTCCTGGCGATCTTCATCACGATCATCCCCGCCATCGCAATATTGAAGGCCGGCCAGGATGGTTCAATGGGCGGTCTCGTCAAGCTGGTGACAGGCTCCGATGGCGCGCCCAACAACTTCATGTATTTCTGGATTGTCGGCGGGCTTTCGAGCTTTCTGGATAACGCCCCGACATATCTGATATTTTTCAATGCGGCCGGTGGCGATGCTCAGACCCTTATGGGGCCGCTTGCCCAGACGCTGCTTGCCATATCCGCTGGCGCTGTCTTCATGGGCGCCAATACCTACATCGGCAACGCGCCGAATTTCATGGTGAAAAGCATCGCTCAACAGGGCGGCGTCAAGATGCCAAGCTTCTTCGGCTTCATGGGCTGGTCGGCGTTGTTTTTGTTGCCGTGCTTCATACTCGTTTCATTTTTATTTTTCAACTGAGTTGTATTTTTTGCATCAAGGTTGTGTCGAGTGCTCGCGATCTATTACGCGACGCAAAATCAGTATGAGCTAATCAGCGGGATTGATTTTCCTACTTATAATCGCATGCGGAATATACGCGAAATACAGTAACGAGGCAGGTGACTGGTCGCAAAGATGGGCATTACACTTGTCTAGTTTGCTTACTCTCGATTTCGTGATTATAATTTTTTCACAAATATTGGAAAAGTAATGTTTTGAAGATCGAAATTAATTGAAAAACTTCTTTTCTTGTGTAATATGAAAATTGCTCAAATTGGTTTGATAGAAACTATCAGTCAGTGCGGCGGCATGAATTTGCTGAGAGGCCGGAATTAGATCTCTCTCCATTGATTACTCATGCTGCAAAAAGTCTCTTATGTAAGATTGGTTTAACCGCTTACATCAAATCAAAAACTTCGAACAAAAAGCTGTTGCCAGGAGAACTTGCATGAACGAAAAATACGAGAGCAGCGAGATCGTCGAATTTACGACGACCATCGTGTCTGCATACGTCGCTAATAATAGCGTCGTTGCGACAGAGTTGCCAAATCTGATCAGTGAAGTTCACGATGCGCTCGTGAAGGCTTCTGGAAATATCCCGCAACCTGTGCGCGAAGAACTTAAGCCTGTTGTGCCGATCAAGAAGTCGGTCACCAATGAATATATCATCTGCCTTGAAGATGGAAAAAAGTTCAAGTCACTCAAGCGCCATTTACGTACGCACTACGATCTGTCGCCTGAGGAATACCGCGAGAAGTGGGGTTTGCCTGCGGATTATCCAATGGTTGCGCCAAACTATGCTAGCGCGCGCTCCGAACTAGCCAAAAAGATGGGACTTGGACAGCGCCGCCGTTAATTCGCGGTCAGGCATATAGAAGCCCGTTGTTTCGCGATGGGACTGTTTTTCGAAAACCGGCGCTCGAATCACTCGGGCGCCGGTTTTTTGTATACAAATCATGACTTGCGCCCAAACCTGCAAATCATCCATAGTTTCAAACGGCGTCTACTCGGCGGCATATCATCATTGCGCCCCTCATCGGGGTGTGCGGCAACTTCGATGGAGGGCTAATGCCATCAGAGCTTGCGTTCCGGGCGCAACTTGTCGTCAAGAATCAGCGCAGGGTTTATGACTACTGGCGCTGTTGCGCTGGAGCGCGCCGGATGCCAAGCCGAGCCGACATTGATCCCGTCGCCATCCCGGATTTGCTGCCCTCCATCGCCATACTCGATTGCGCCGGCCCCTTAGAAGACGTTCGATACCGCCTCGCCGGAACGCGACTGCGCGAAATCTTCGGCGTGGAGCTAACGAACCAGCGCGTTTTCGATCTCGATCTCGGCTCGCGGCGCGATTACTGGATGGCGGCGTATTCCAAGGTCATCGGCGAGAAAACGCCCATGCAGGGGGCGCTCAAGGGGCCATTGGCGAGCCGCGACCACATCATTCTGTTCTGGCTCCGCCTGCCGCTTTCGGATGACGGCAAGACGGTCAACAAAATCCTGAGCTACGACACCGGCATGCCAGTGAGCGTCGCGACGGCGGACGAGCCGCACGCCATGTCATATTGAGGCGATCGGTTTACCGAGCTGAGACGTCTCCCCCGCCAGCGCGTCCAGCAACGCGAGGTGGCGATTGAGGTCGTAAGTCCACAGGCCTGTCCGCCCGCGTCGTCTCTCCGCCCACAAGGCCTGTCGCAGCTTGCCAATGATCCGCATGCGCGCCTCGTCGGACGTATCCTCGATCTCGCGCGGCCATAACGGCAGCAATTTAGGAAGCTGCGTCGCCCGCTGGTAAGTCTGCGGCGGCGCCTGCAAGCGCGCAAATGGCTGGTCGCTCTGCCGGAGCCGGTTTTTGTTATAACTGTCAGGTTTCATGTGCAGTACTCCCTATGCTGGCGGAGAGACTGTCACCTTGCAGTAATGGGAGGATAAATATTATCTAGGCGGCTAACGGGCGTTAATAATACATGATCGCCATGACGACGCGCGCGAGCCACGCCACGGACTGATCATACTGCACATCCGTTTTGCGGTCGTGTGGTATGAGCGTCCATGTTTCGCCATGGCCACGGATCACCCAGCGAAACATGATCTTGCCGTTCGGCAGGGCGACCAGGCAATCGAGGCCATGGGCGTTCGATGCATCCGCGTCGCGCAAACGGTTTGCGATCAGCATGGCGCCAATGCGGAACCCGTTGAGCGGAACCTCGAAGCGCGCGGCGACCGGATCGTCGGCGGGGACGTCGAACTGGAACAGCTCCTCGTATTCACCGGGTGACGTGGAGAGATAGCCCTGCGGCCCGATGCCGCCTAGCACAGGAATTTGCCGCCCGCCTGCGCGCCCGATGAGATCGGCCGGCTCGATCCCGAAAGCTTCCGCGATCTTTTCGAGCCAGAGCGTCGAAACGGTCATGTTCGCGGTTTCAAGCCGCTGCACCGTCTGCGGCGTGGTGCCGATCTTGTCGGCGAGTTCTTTCAGCGTCATGTCCCGCGCTTTGCGGAATTCTCTTATACGGGTGCGCATCACACTATCCTTACCGATGCGATTACCTTAGCCGAGAATTTTTAAACGCGGCTTATCCCCTTCCTATGTATTTGATATAAATTTTCATGAGTTACCGGCTGAACGGTTCGGGTTAAGTCCGCCCCCGGATCGCTTTGCGAAGCCGTAAAAAGTACAAGGGATAATGTATGCTTCAGCTTTCCAGTAAATTTCCCGCTCAAGACACCCTCGAAGCTAACCAGCGCCAGGTTAATATTTCGCTTACCATGGCGCATCATCGCGCGGTTCTTGAACACTCCGTAGCGAGTGCTTTTGGCGTCTCCCGTGAAGAGCTTCTGGCCCCGACGCGGCGGCAGGCGCCCATCGCATTCGCCCGGCAGGTCGCCATGTATCTCGCTCATGTCGGTTACAGCATGACATTCACGCAGGTTGGAGCGATGTTCAGCCGCGACCGCACCACGGTGGCGCACGCGTGCTCGCTGGTGGAGGACATGCGCGATGACGATGCGCTCGATATGACATTGTCGGCGCTGGAAAAAGCTATCCGCGCCGCAACGCCAGCGGCTGCCTGAGGTCGACATGGAAATCTTGAAATCTCCAACGAACCTGCGTGCCTGCCGCCGCCTGCTGCAATCGCTCGCGACTCCGGGAGCCAGATTAACGCCCGTCGAGGGCTCGCCCGCCTATGTTCTGCGCAGCGTAAGCGCGGCCCCGAAAGCTGCGAATTTGATCCCGGCCGAAACGATTCGCTTCCTCGCGGCTAGCGATGTCGTGGAGGCGGAAGGCGGTGACTTCAAGCTTAGTGCGGCGGGCCGTGCGTGGCTTGCGCGGCAGGAGGCGGCCCCCTCGGACCGATTCGCCGCGCAGCACCAGTTGCGCACTATCCGCAAGACCGCTTCGGGGGACGCGGTGATCATGAACGATGCCGAGAGTCCGCTGGCATGGCTGCGCAGCCGCAAGGACAAGAACGGCGCCCCAATGATCACCGAATATCAGTATCAGGCGGGCGAAAGACTTCGGGCCGACTTCGAACATGGCGCGATGAACGCCCGCGTGACCGCCAACTGGAGCAACCCCACCTCGGGCAGCGGACGGCGAGGCGCTCCCCGCGACCCGGCCGCGTTCAGCGACATCGTGATCGCCGCAAGGCAGCGTTATGGGCGCGCCATCGAGGCCGCTGGCCCCGAAATGGCGAAAATGCTGATCGACGTGTGCTGTCATATGAGGGGACTGGAGGATGCCGAACGAGGCGCTGGCTGGCCCAAACGCTCCGGCAAGGTGGTGCTTCAGATCGCGCTCACCATGCTGGCCCGACATTACGGCTTGTTGAACGATACGCCGCGAAGCCCCCACAGGTCCGCGCCGCAGCATTGGGGCGCGCCGGATTACCGTCCGCATTTCGATGGATGATAGAGAAGCCCGCTCAGTTCAGCTTATCGCCGCCACCATCAACGCCGTCGCCGTCCTCATCCGTCTCGGGCGAGCCTGAAATGACGTAGGCGCCATGGAGCCAGCGACCAAGATCGACATCGGCGCAACGCTTCGAGCAGAAAGGCTTATATTCCACAATGGCCGGGCGTTTGCGGCAGATCGGACAGGGTTTTGCTTGTGGGGCGTCAGTCATCGGACAGCGATCTATGAGACTTCGACTTCGGCGCGGTTGAGCCAATTGAAGTAAATGGGGAAGCCCTCCCCAGCCAGCAAGTTGACGACCTCGATAAGCGGCAGCCCCACGACATTCGTGTATGACCCGACGATTTTTTCGATGAAAGCGCCGGCAATGCCCTGAATGGCGTACCCTCCGGCTTTGCCGCGCCATTCGCCGCTCGCCAGATAGCTGTCCATTTCCTCGCGGCTGAGGCGCTTGAAGCGCACGCGCGTTTCAACCGTGCGCATACGGATCGCGCCCTGCGGCGTGATGAGGCAGATCGCTGAATAAACCCGGTGCGAGCGCCCCGAGAGCGTTTGCAGCGAGGCCGCCGCATCGTTGAGATATTCCGGCTTGTCGAGCACCTTTTGCCCGACAGACACAACCGTGTCCGCCGCGAGCACATAGGCATCCTTCAGATCAGGTTCTCGCTGAAGCCTCTCGCGGGCGGCAAGCGCCTTGGAGCGCGCAAGCCTTTGCGCAAGAATGCGTGGACGCTCGCCCTTTTTCGGCGTCTCGTCGATCGTGGCCGGACGCAGGGCGGTCGGCTCGACGCCGATCTGTTCAAGCAGGGCAAGGCGGCGCGGGGATGCGCTCGCCAGCACCAGAATATGACGGGCTATGACAGGACGTACCGACGCAGGTCTCGCTCGCTGCCCGGAAACATCGTCGGCTCCGCGCAGTCCGGCAATTTCCTTGACCCTATTTAAAGCGGTACGTGATGCGTCCTTTGGTGAGATCATAGGGCGTCATTTCCACCAGAACTTTGTCCCCCGCAAGCACGCGGATGCGGTTCTTGCGCATGCGTCCAGCGGTGTGAGCGATGATTTCGTGGCCAGTCGTTTCAAGTTTCACCCGGAACGTCGCGTTGGGTAAAAGCTCTGTAATAAACCCTGGGAATTCGAGCAGTTCTTCTTTCGACATATCTCCTTGAGCCTTGTTACCGGAATTGCCGGGAGAGTGGACGCGCTTGTCCGCAAAATCAAGCGTTGTCTTGGCCCCGCTCACTGGAATGAAGCAGGCGCACAATGGTTGCAATTTGTTTGGACAAGCCGCCTTCATGTCGCCCGCCTCGAATCGAAACACAAGAGCGCTCGGGCATGATCGCGCCGGTTTTGAGCAGCCTTAGTCCTTCGGCGCTCCCAGAAGGGCGAAGCGGGCCTTGATGCGCTTGATCAACCCGTCGCGAACGGCGCGATAAGCGTCGAGAATCTGCTCGCGGCTGCCGACAGTCGCCGTCGGGTCGATGGTTGGCCAGTACTCCACGTCGACCGCCATGGTGCGGGTCATTTCCAGCGCTTTGTGGTGAGCCTCCGGCGCCAGCGTCACCACCATGTCGAACGAGGTGTCGTGCAGTTCGTCGATGGAATGCGGCTGGTGCTTTGAAATGTCGATGCCGATTTCATCCATCACGGCCGCCGCGAAATGATCCGGCTCCCCCGGTCGCACGCCCGCCGATTCCACATAGATGCGCCGCCCGGCCAGATGCTTGAACAACGCCGCGGCCATGGGCGAACGCACCGCGTTCATGTTGCACGCAAACAGTATGGCGCCGGGAAGCCCCCCGCCCTCCTCATCCGCGCGCAAGGCGCTCAGCCTTTCCAGTGCAGGGCGCAGAGCAGCGTAAAGAGGCGGCGCGCGGTGTTGAAATCGGTCTTTATCTTGCCGGCGAGGCGTTCGATGAGCAGCCTCGAGCCTTCGTCGTGCAGGCCGCGGCGGCCCATGTCTATGGCCTCGATACGGCTGGGCGGCTCGGTCTTGATCGCTTGGAAATAGCTGTCGCAGACCATGAAGTAATCCTTCACGATGCGGCGAAACGGCGACAGCGAGAGCACATACGCCATGACCGGCCCGCCAGCCTCGTCCGCCACGGTGAGCACCAGACGCTGCTCCACCATGCTCAGCGCCAGCCGGTATGGCCCGGGCGGGCCGCCGTCGAGTTCGAAGAAATTGCCATCCAGAATGTCGAGGATCGCGATCTTGCGCTCCTGCTCGACCTCGGGCGTGTTGCGGCCAATGGAGGCCTCGTCCAGCGTCACCTCGATCAGGCGGCTGGCGGGGTTATTCGGTGCGGCCGTTTCCTCGGTCATCAGGGTGCATGGTTGTGGCGGTTAACAGGCGGATCAAACTACCCATGCGCGGGCGCTGGCGCCAGCATCATTATCGTGAGCTTGCCTGCGATGATTTGCGCGCCCGCCCTAACGCGCCGCCGCCGCGATGATATACAGCCCGAGCGCGAGCAGCGACAGGAAGAACACGCGGCGGAATGCGGCTTCGGACATGCGATTGCGCATCCATCCGCCCGCCGCCATGCCGATCAGCGCGGGGATCATGGCGAGCAGCGAGCCGAGCGCCAGATCGCGGGTGATGAGGTTCGCGCCGCTCAGGGCAAGTGCGAGCGCCAAGGTCGAAAACGTGAACAGCATCCCCATCGCCTGGATCAGTTCGTCGCGCGAGAGGCCGATGGATTGCAGATACATCACCCCCGGCACGGTGAACGATCCGGTCATGCCGGTGAACACGCCATTGACGGCGCCGGAGAGCGGCCCAGTCCATTTTTCCTGACGCGGGCCGATGGTCAGGCGGAAATTGGCGAGGTTGACGCCGGCATAGGCCGCCAGCAGAACGCCGAGCACCGCTGAAAGCGCGTTTGCATCGACCACCGCCAGCGCCGCCGCGCCGATCCAGACGGTGAGCGTCGCGGGGACGAGGAAGGGCCAGAGCCGCAAGGCGAGCGTGCGCGTATGCCCCCC
>JBGSLP010000267.1:0-1745 GCA_041740655.1 Alphaproteobacteria bacterium | reverse complement strand
GATCGGAACTGAAGGCGCTTTGGCAAAAAGCTGCAGCTAATCGTCTAACGACAGCCCAATCAAAACTTTCAAGGAGGTGAGGCGCGGTCTCATCTCCTTTTATTTCGCCCGACGCCAAAAAGCGCCGGGCTTGTGTTTTTGCCATGGATGGATCACATCTGCGCGAAAGGCCACGCTTGCGCATGCTGGCGTGGATGGACGGAGGACGCTGGCATTGACAGGACTTCTGCGCGCGGACGAACGGGAAGATGTGACGACTGCGCGTGGTAAAACCGACGCCCGCGAAGGTCTGATTGCGCATTTCGCTGACAAGGCCTCGCTCGTGCTCGACTGCGGCGCGGCGCTCAGTCCGTTCTCCATCGCCTATCAGACTTACGGCCGTCTCAATGCGACGAAATCAAACGCGATCCTGGTGTGTCATGCGCTCACTGGCGATCAGCATGTCGCCAACATCCACCCGGTGACGGGCAAGGCGGGTTGGTGGGAGACCATCATCGGCCCGGGCAAGCCGGTCGATACGAATCGATATTTCGTCATTTGCTCCAATATAATCGGCGGATGCATGGGATCGACCGGCCCCACCTCGATCAACCCGGAGTCGGGGAAACCGTATGGCATCGACTTTCCGGTCATCACCATCGGCGACATGGTGAACGCGCAGGCGCAACTCATCGATTCGCTGGGCATCGACGAGTTGTTCTGCGTGATCGGCGGCTCGATGGGGGGCATGCAGGTGCTTGAGTGGGCGTCGATGTACAAGGAGCGGGTTTTTTCGGCGATGCCGATTGCCACCGCTGCGCGGCATTCCTCGCAGAATATCGCCTTCCACGAGGTGGGGCGTCAGGCTGTCATGGCCGATCCGAACTGGCGCGGCGGCCGCTATCTGGAGGAAGGACTGGTTCCGGCGAAAGGCTTGGCGGTTGCGCGCATGGCGGCGCATATCACGTACCTATCGGACAAAGCGCTGCACCAGAAATTCGGCCGCAAGCTGCAAAACCGTCCGAACGTGACCTTCGGCTTCGACGCGGACTTTCAGGTCGAGAGTTACCTGCGTCATCAGGGCGCGACGTTCGTCGACCGGTTCGACGCCAACAGCTATCTCTACATCACGCGCGCCATGGACTATTTCGACCTCGCGGCGGATCATGGCGGAGTGCTGGCGAATGCCTTCACCTCGTCGAAAACGCGGTTTTGCGTGATCTCATTCACCAGCGACTGGCTTTATCCGACGCGCGAAAGCCGCCGGATCGTGCATGCGCTGAATGCGGTCGCCGCCAATGTCAGCTTTGTGGAAATCGAGTCCGACAAAGGCCACGACGCATTCCTGCTCCATGAGCCGGAGTTATTCGCCACGGTGTCGGGCTTCCTTAACTCGGCGGCGGAAAAGCGCGGCATCCCCCCGGTCAAGCCAGCGGACAGCCTGAATGCTTAATCGCTCCCCCAATCCGGCGACGTCGTCGGCGACCAAACGCGTCGATCTGCTGCTGATCGCGGAGATGGTGCGGGAGGGCGCCCGCGTGCTCGATGTCGGATGCGGCGCTGGCGAGTTGCTCAAGCTGCTGGAGGACAGGAAAAATGTGGACGGGCGCGGCGTCGAGATCAGTCAGAGCGGCGTGAATTTCTGCGTCGCCAAGGGTCTGTCGGTGGTGCAGGGCGACGCCGATCGCGATCTCATCAACTACCCTGATGGCGCCTTCGACTATGCGATCCTGAGCCAGACGCTGCAGGCCACGCAACGGCCGAAA
>JBGSLP010000266.1:0-11890 GCA_041740655.1 Alphaproteobacteria bacterium | reverse complement strand
GTGGCAATCGTGGCGGCGGCGGCAACTTTAGTCGCGGACGCGGTCCAAACCGCAGCTTTAGCCAAGGACGTGGCAATGGAGGCAACTTCAGCCGCGGACGTGGACGCAGCTATGGCAATTATCGCGGCAAACGTCGTTACTATCGCCGTGGCTATGGCTCAGGCATTTTTATATCGCCAGGCATTTACGGCTACGATGATTATTACTACGGCAACAGCTGCTACTCGGAGTGCCGTCTCTACAACACTCCCCGGTATTGCCGTCGCGTTTGTTAATCGCTAACGCAATCCGAACGGAAAAACGCTGGGCTTTGCCCGGCGTTTTTTGTGGCTCTAAAGCAATTGCTCACAGCGTGAATTGTCCTATAGGGCCAAAAGCTGCAAGGGTCGCGTGCAGCCAGAGCGCGAATCGTGGCAGCGTTTGATAGTCATACAAGACGATGCATCGCTTAGAGGTTGACGATGAACGACGTGCCGCTTCACGCTTTTCTCTCCCGGTTGCCCGCACGCACCGGCAATTGGGCCAATGCAGGCGCGCATGCCACGCCGGGAGCGGGCGCAGTGCTTCGCGTGCAGAGGTTGAAAAACGCCGACGCCGTAAGCTGCGAAACGCAGGCGCTGTCGTCACTCGATCCGGCCTTGTTCGAGGAGTTTGTCGATGCGGTGATGGCGGCGAACGCTTCGCTGACCTCTGTAGAACAAACGTATTGTCGTCTCTTGAAGGCGGGCGCCGGACGGATGGCGACGTTCACCTTCGACGCGCCTTCGCGAGCCACTATGGCTCTCGCCCATCCCATTCTCAAAAAGCGCGGCATCCCGATGACGGTGTTCGTGTCGCCAACCGCCGCTGACACTGGCGTCGCGCCATGGTGGCTCGCGCTGGAAGCTCTCGTTCTGGCGTCCAACTCGATCTCTATTGCCGTGCGCGGCCAGACATTCCGTGCGCGATGCCATACGCCGCAGGAAAAATCGGAGACGCTGGACAACCTCGCGCCGCTTCTGCTGGCGCAGCCGCCACAGGTTGTTCACCGCGCCGTGCTTGCGGTGTGCGAAGCCGACGGAATTGACCTTTCGGAGATATCGGCTGACGTCATGCGTTGGGGCGATCTCAAGCGTCTGGCGCAAGACCCACTCGTAACCATCGGATTGCTGGCGCCTGAGTGCCATGCGACGGGTGCTGCGTCTTATGACGCCGTGCTCGAAAGCGTCACCTGGGCCAAAGCCCGTGTCGAAAAGGAGCTTAGCGTCACGCCCGCCCATCTGGCGTTTGGCGCCGGGTGGCATGGTTTTGTCGAGCAGCGCGATCTCGAAATTGCGAACACGCTCGGCTTCCACACTGCCTGCCTCCCTGCCGGGGGGGCGCTTTTTGCCGAGGATGCGGCGACCTTCGCCATCCTGCCGCGCATGGTGCTCAGCGATTCGACCGAGGCGCTGCTGGATGCGCAGGCAAGCTGCGGCGCAGCGCTTGGGTCGACGCAAACCTACTGGCGCAAAGCTTCGGTCGCCTGAGCGGCGTCCGGCTTCTGCATCCAGTAAATGATCGCGCCGGAGATCACGCACCAGATCGCGGTTATCGCGAGGTAAAACGCGAGGTGAACGATGCCGGGCGTGCCGGGCAGTCGCGCAAGCGCAATGGTGACCGCGACAAAAAAGTAGAATAACGAAAAGCTGACAATGGCGATGGTTCCAATCAGCTTGCGGGTGCGTATAGTCATCTCGATTTATCCTTTGTCCGCGCGATGAAGGCGTTAATGCAGAGCTAGCACCCGAGCGAGACTTTATGCAATGACAAGCACAGCAAGCTGGGCTGACATTCAAAGCCCTGACGCCCCATCACGCCGCTCTGTCGCCATCTGGCTCTACGCGCTGGCCTTCCTGATTTTCATCATGGTGCTGGTCGGAGGCGCGACGCGTCTGACCGATTCAGGGCTATCCATTACGGAGTGGAAGCCCTTGCTCGGCGCCATCCCGCCGATGAGCGATGGAGCCTGGCTTGAAGCGTTCGACAAGTATAGGCAAATTCCTCAATATCAGATCATCAATCGCGGCATGAGCCTCGCCGAATTCCAGTTCATCTACTGGTGGGAATGGGCGCACCGCTTTCTGGGCCGCATCATAGGCTTCGCGTTTCTCATTCCGTTTATCTACTTTGTCGCTTCGGGCCGCATCAGGCGCGCTGAGACGCCCAAGTTCATCGTGCTGTTCGCGCTTGGCGGCCTGCAGGGGTTTCTCGGCTGGTATATGGTGCAGAGCGGGCTATCCGAGCGGGTCGATGTGAGCCAGTACAGGTTGGCGGCGCATCTGAGCCTCGCGGTCGCGCTGTTCGCCGCGATCCTGTGGATCGGGCTGAGATGGGACGCCAGCGAGCGCGGCAGCCGCGCGACTGAAAGCAGGGCCGCGCCCTGGGGGTGGATGAGCATATCCTCGGCTGGCCTTGCCGCTGCGATTTTCCTCCAGTTCGTTTTCGGCGGCTTTGTCGCAGGTCTCGACGCCGGCAAGGCGCACAACACGTGGCCGCTGATGGACGGTGAGTTCATCCCGTCGACTGTCGGCGCGATAACGCCCTGGTGGCGCGATATGTTCGAGAACGTTTCCACCGTGCAGCTCAATCACCGGCTGATGGCTTACGCGATTGTCATCTGGGGTGTGGCGCATGTGATCGCCGTGTGGCGGAGCGCTTCGCCGCGTGCGTTGAAGCAGACCGCTCTATGGATCGGGATGGCGATATTCGCGCAGGCGGCGCTGGGCGTGTGGACTGTCATCGAGGCGGTGCCCTTGTGGCTCGGCCTCGCGCATCAGGGCGGCGCGGTCATCCTGCTGGGGCTCGCGCTGCTCCATTTGCACAAAGCCCGCAGCTTCGGCGCATAGTTTTTGCGTCGCTAGTGCAACAGGGTGCGCTGCATATTGTGTGCGCTTCTGATTGGTCGTTGACGTTCTACGAGGGGAAGCTATTGCAAGGCCAGACAACGGGGCCGACCATGAATACAGCGCCGACATACCAACAAGCATCCACGCCAAATCTTCCAGTCAACATCGCGTGGCGTTCATTTCTGTACGTCTTTAACAATTTGGGATCAGTGATACGGTTAGGCTTGTTGCCGCTACTGCTCATTGTATCTGCCAACATAGTGATTTACATCTATTTTCCCCCGCAAGCGGTAGATGTCGGCGGCAGACTTGTTCTGCAGCAGCCAATCTGGCCTTCGTTGGTTATCTTCCCGATCACCATTATTGCAATAACCATATTCATGGTCGGGATTCACCGCCTCGCCATCCTGAATGAACGGCCACCAAGCCTTTTTTATCTTCGCTTTCAGCGTGAGGAGGTCAAATTTCTCGCAGCAGCGATAATCGCCATACTCGCATTTCTGCTTTTCTTCGGCGTGATTGGCGGCATTGGCTACCTTATTGTCATGATCATTGGCGTGGAAGAGGTGAAAACTTTCTTCAACGATCCCGCATCGCTAAGTCCATCTGCCGGAATTATTGCATATGTTTGCATTCTAATTCCGACAGTGTGGCTCGGGGGGAGGCTTCTCCTTGCCTTGCCGCATGCAGCCATCACGGCCAAGATTGATTTTGGCATGGCGTGGCGCGTTATGCGTGGCAATTTCTGGAGATATTTTGCTGTAACAATGATTTTCTCGCTTATAGCATTTGTCATATATATGGCTTTAGTAGCCGTGATTTTTGGCGCTGTTTACGTATTCGCGCAAATATTAGCGCAGCCGAGCCTCCCGGGCGCCATCGACACTGGCGCTCCCGGTTGGCAGACCTTAATTCTTTCAGTGATACCTATCGCTTTGGGCGCCTTAGTGGGCGGCTTTATCCAAGTCGCTACAGTTGTAATGATATCGAAGATTTATCAGGCGCTTGTGTTGCGCAATTACGAGTCTGCGGCTTAGGCCGCAGTCAGCGCCTGCGCGAGGTCGGCGATGATGTCGTCCTTGTCCTCAAGGCCGACGGAGAGCCGCACCACGTCGTCGCCAGCGCCAGCGAGGCGGCGTTGCTCATTCGTGAGCTGACGGTGCGTCGTCGACGCCGGGTGGATGATCAGGCTGCGCGTGTCGCCGATATTCGCCAGATGCGAGAAAAGCTCGACGCGCGAGACGAGGTTGACGCCCGCCTCATAGCCGCCCGTCAGCCCGAAAGTAAACACTGCGCCCGCGCCTTTTGGGCTGATCCGCTTTTGCAGCGCGTGATACTTGTTCGCCTCAAGCCCCGCATAGTTGACCCAAGCGACCTGCGGCTGCGCCTCAAGCCACTTCGCGACGGCCAGCGCGTTTTCGCAATGCCGCGCGATGCGCAAGGGCAGGGTTTCAATCCCGGTGAGGATGAGGAAAGCGTTCATCGGTGCGATTGCCGGCCCGAGATCGCGCAGGGCGAGCGCCCGCGCGGCGATGGCGAAGGCGAAATTGCCGAAGGTCTCCGCCATGACGATGCCGTTATAGCTCGGGTTCGGCGCTGACAGGGCAGGGTAGCGCCCGCTCGCGATCCAGTCGAAGGTGCCGCAGTCGACAAGGATGCCGCCGACTGAGTTGCCGTGCCCGCCGAGGAATTTGGTGAGCGAGTGCACGACGACGTCGGCGCCATGCTCCTTCGGCCGGATTAGGTAGGGCGTCGCCAGCGTGTTATCGACGATGAACGGCACGCCCGCCTTTTTCGCGATCGCCGCGATCGAGGCCATATCCGTCACGATGCCGCCGGGGTTGGCGATGGATTCCACGAAAATCGCCTTGGTTTTCGGCGACAGCGCGCGCTCAAAGCTGGACGGATCGTCAGCGTCCGCCCACACGACCTGCCAGCCGAATTTCTTAAACGCGTGGTTGAACTGGTTGATCGAGCCGCCATAAAGCTGGCGCGCGGCGATGAACTCGTCGCCCGGCTCCATCAGCGTGTGGAAGATCAGCAATTGTGCGCCGTGGCCGGATGCCGCCGCGAGCGCCGCCGTGCCGCCTTCAAGCGCCGCCACTCGCTGCTCCAGTACGGCTTGCGTCGGGTTCATGATGCGCGAGTAAATGTTGCCAAACGTTTCCAGCCCGAAAAGGGCGGCCGCGTGATCCACGGAGTCGAACACATAGGATGTGGTCTGGTAAATCGGTGTGACGCGCGCGCCTGTCGCCGGATCAGGCTGCGCGCCCGCATGGATGGCCAGAGTGTTAAACCCAACTTCGCGCTGTTCGGACATCGCCAACCTCGTTCGTTATATCAAACGCCCTTATCGAGCTTTTTGGAAAGGAAGTCAATTTCAGCGTTGAACGCTTTGCGACAGGGGCGGTCAGCCGGACGGCTTGAGCGTCAAATTCTGAAAGCCCTTTGCGCCCATCAGCGGCTTGCGGGCCGAAACGGTGCGCGCGTTGACGCCAGCCCACGCGATCTCGCCGGAGAGACGGCCAAATTCGATTTTCGGGCAGCGGTTCATGACGACCTTCAGCCCGGCGTCTTCCGCGAGCGCCGCCGCCTCGTCATTTCGAACGCCAAGCTGCATCCAGATGACCTTGACGCCAAGCTTGTCCTTGAGCGCAATGGCGTCCCTGGTGATCTGCAGCGCCGCCTCAGAATTGCGGAAAATGTCCACGACCGCCACCGGCTCCGGTATATGCGCAAGGCTCGCATAGCACATCATGCCAAGAATCTCCCGCCCGGCCTGTCCCGGGTTGACTGGGATGATACGGTAGCCTTTGCCGAGTAGATATTTCATCGCGAAATAGCTGGGGCGCACCTCATTGGCGCTCGCGCCCACCATCGCGAAGGTCTTGTGCGCTGTCAGAAGTTCTCTGATATAGGCGTCGGGATAGTTGTCGTGATTCATGCGCCCCATCTTGCCGACGTGATAAGCTCAACCGCCTTTTTTCACCAGCGCGTCGAGATCCTTTTCCATGGATTTGACCGCCGCTAGATTCTCCGGCGTAGTGCTGAGCATACCACCAGCTTCCATTTCCTTGCGCGCCTTTTTCTCCAGTTTCCGCTTCTGCTTTTCGGTCAGAAATCCGGCGTCCTGAATCTGGCTGAGAACATCATCAGCGGCTTTTTCGACTTCGCTGGGCGATGTGCCCGCCTTGAGCTGGACATAAGCCGCAACAGTTGCCTGAGCGACGCGCGCCCATTCCTCGAAATCCTTGAAACCATGATCCTGAGCCGCCTCGTTCGCCTGATTGCGCACCTCGACGTCGCCAGCGAATTTCATAACAGCTTCAAGCGGGCTTTTGACGGTCGCCAGATCCTTGCCCTTGCTCAAGGCCTGCGAAACGGCGAGAATTTTGACGCGCGGGAAACTCTTCACAAGCCGCTTAACCATGTCCGGCGTGAGTTGCACTTTCCCTTTATCCGCCATCGCGATCGGCGCGGACGCTTGCATAAAGGCGACAGTTGCGAACATAAGGCAGAGGCGGAAGAAGGCGCTTGGCATGCGTTTCATCATAGATAACTGCTCCATGGCGCTCGTAACCGGTGACGGCGAGCGCTCTCTTTATCAAGATTTGCGACAGTATTCTGGAAAAAGATGGTCAAATCTAGATTTGCAATCAAATAACGCCTTCATTTGAGGCGCCGGAGGGTAATTTGTCATCAGAATTGAAGCCGCTCATGAGCGCGCCGGATATCATGGAATTCTGGGAGCGCGACTTCCCGCAGGTGAACGCCAATGGCCGTCACTTCCATGTTGTTGCAACCACACACGGCTTTGCCGAGATGCGTCTTGATTATGCGGCCCGGTTCCTGCGCCCCGGCGGCACGATTTCAGGGCCGTCGATGTTCGCGCTCGCGGATCTGGCGATGTATGCCGCCGTGCTGTCCGCCATTGGGCCCGTGGGGCTTGCGGTTACCACGAACCTGAACATCAATTTCCTTCGACGCCCGGGTCCGACCGCAATGATTGCGCGAGCAAGGCTGCTGAAACTGGGGTCGCGGCTGGCTGTGGGCGATATCGCGCTTTATTCCGAAGGCGAGGCGGAGATGGCGGCGCATGCGACCTCGACCTACTCGATCCCGCCACGTTGACAGGTATCATTTTACCGCACGGCTAAAGATATGTTTTTGCGTCATTATTCTTGACGAAATGCGGACGAGCGGGTATTTCACAAGCTGATTTAAGCAATTCCGGACATCGAGATATGAAAACCTATTCCGCTAAGCCCTCGGAAATCGAGAAAAAGTGGATTGTCATAGACGGCGAGGGGCTGGTCGTTGGTCGCCTCGCGTCGATCATCGCCATGCGCCTGCGCGGCAAGCACAAGCCGACCTTCACACCCCACATGGATTGCGGCGATCATGTCGTCGTCGTCAACGCCGAGAAGGTCGTTTTCACCGGCAACAAGCGCACGGACAAAATCTATTACTGGCACACCGGGCATCCGGGCGGCATCAAAAGCCGGACTGCCGACAAAATCCTCGATGGCCGCTTCCCGGAGCGCGTGATTGAAAAGGCCGTGGAGCGCATGCTGCCGGGCCGGTCGCTCAAGCGCCAGCAGATGACGCATCTGCGCATTTACGCCGGGCCAGATCATCCGCACGAGGCGCAAAGCCCCGAGCCGCTCGATGTCGCGGCGATGAACAAGAAAAACGTGGCGAGGGCTAAATAATGTTGGATTTGCAAACTTTGGGATCGGCTCCGGCCGCAGCGCCAACCGCGCCGTCCGCCCCGGTTCACGTTCAGAAACTCGACAAATTCGGCCGCGCCTACGCGACCGGCAAACGTAAGGACGCGGTCGCCCGCGTCTGGATCAAGCCGGGCCATGGCAAAATCACGGTCAACACCAAGGACGTCGCCGCTTACTTCGCACGCCCCGTTCTACAGATGATTCTGAAGCAGCCGCTCGTCACCGCCGCGCGGTCGAGCCAGTATGACGTGATCTGCACGGTGTCCGGCGGCGGCTTGTCGGGTCAAGCGGGCGCGGTTCGTCACGGCATATCCAAGGCGCTAACCTATTACGAGCCGGAGTTGCGCGGCGTGCTGAAAAAGGCAGGCTTCCTGACCCGCGACAGCCGTATCGTCGAGCGCAAAAAGTTCGGCCGGGCGAAAGCGCGCCGCAGCTTCCAGTTCTCCAAGCGGTAACCGAGGCGAAATCGAACCTGAAAAGCTCGCGGTCCTCGCGGGCTTTTTTTATGCGCTATATACTTTGAACCGGGCGGGCCGCCGCGTTAATATCCGCATGGCCTGAGGCATCGGGGGGCAGATATGGACAAAATACGGATTGGCGTCATTGGCGCGTCCGGATATACGGGCGCCGATCTGGTCCGCCTCGCCGGGCGCCATCCGCATGTCGAGATAGGCCCGCTCGCCGCCAACACCCATGCCGGCAAACCGCTGGCCGGAGTTTTCCCACACCTCGCTTTTCTTGGCGACGCGCAACTCGTCAGCGTGGATGACGCCGACTGGAGCGCCTGCGACGCCGTCTTCTGCGGCCTCCCGCACGGCACGGCGCAGGACATTATCGCCACCCTGCCGCGCCATCTCAAAATCATCGACATGTCCGCCGATTTCCGCCTGCGCGACGTCGCCGTTTACGAGAAATGGTACGGGCGCGCGCACGCCGCGACGGACATGCTGCAAAACGCCGTTTATGGTTTGACGGAGCACTATGCGGAGGACATCGCAGCCGCCAGCCTCGTTGCATGCCCTGGCTGCTATCCGACGGCGGCTCTTCTGGCGCTTCTGCCGCTCGCAAGTGAAAACCTGATCGATGCGGGCGATATCATCATCGACGCAAAGTCGGGCATCACTGGCGCTGGACGGAGCTTGAAGCAGAACTTGCTCTTTGCCGAGGCGGGCGAGGGCCTGTCGCCCTACGGGGTGGCTAGCCACAGGCACGCCCCGGAGATCGAGCAGGAGATCAGCAGGGCGGCGGGCGCCAGCGTGCTGGTGAACTTTACGCCGCATCTGGTTCCAATGAGCCGCGGCGAGCTCGTCACATGCTATGTGCGCCTTAAACCGGGCGCGAGCGCCGCGTACTTGCGCGCCGCTCTCTCGACCCGGTATGCCGATGCGCCTTTCGTGACCGTGATGGCCGAGGGCGGGCTGCCCGGCACGCAGTTTGTGCGCGGCTCGAACCACTGCCTGATTTCGGTTTTTGCCGACCGAGTGCCCGGCAGGGCTATTGTCATTTCCGCCATCGATAACCTTGTAAAGGGTTCGGCGGGGCAGGCGCTGCAGAACTTCAACCTGATGTTCGGGCTTCCTGAAACCGCCGGTCTCTCTCAACTGCCGATGTTTCCATAACGATGGCAGGCCGCGCCGCAACGGGGCCGTCATCTGCCGAAAATCACTCCAGGCGCGTTCCGCTCCATGACAAACTCTAATCCCTTCACGTTTGCATTGATTGCCGACCTTCACTTTGGCAGCGTGCCCGACGGCCTCGCGGCGCTCCTCCTGGAGGAGATCGAGGCGGGCGCGCCTGATCTGGTCATCGTTGCGGGCGATCTGACCATGCGCGCGCGCAGGCGAGAGTTTGAGGCGGCTCGCGAGTGGCTCGCCAGCGTCAATGCGCCGACGCTCGTGCTGGCCGGAAATCACGATCTGCCTTATGTCAATTTATGGGAGCGGTTCGCCAATCCGTATAAGCGCTTTCTGGCGTTTTCCGGCGTCGAAGCCGAACCGTTTTACGCGAATGAGGGCGTGGCGATCGCCAGCCTCAACACAACGCGATCCTGGCAGCCGCATTTGCGCTGGCAGGAGGGCGTTGCGCGCAAAAGTAGCGTGATTGAAGCGGGCGCCCGGCTCGCCGAGCAGAAGCCCGAGATTTTCCGCGGTGTCGTCTCGCATCATCCGCTGTGGATTGGCGACAAGGCGCCGTCTTATGTCCGACCGGCGATTGGCGCAGAAGCCGCGGTGCGGACGCTGGCCTCGACCGGCGCGGAGCTGTTCATGTCGGGACATGTTCACCGCGGCTTTGCACACGGCTTTGAAGTCGAGGGGCGGCGATGCATTGCGCTTGGGGCGCCAACTGCGCTGTCCAGTCGGCTGAGGGGCGAGGAGAATGGCTATTGGCGTGTTGCAGTTACGCCTGATGAAGTCACGTTGACTTTGCGGCGGCGGGAGCGAAATTCATTTCGTGACGAGAACGCCGTTCGCTTTCCCCGCACGGCGACGGGCATTTCCGAGGCCTGAAATGCGACGCGAGATATCGACTTTTTAAACCAAAATTGCGCGCGCCTTAAACCAACTCCGATTTTCTTGCAAGGCCTCGGACGCAAAAAATAGGGTACAGAAACTTATTTTCATGAATTGCAATCAAGGCTTTTTTTTGAGATATATATGCTCACGGGTAGAAAATTCGCTTTGGGGCGAATTACGGGCTTCGCTTTGCCAATAAACATGCATTTTCTGCAAATTGCGGAAAAGCTTCTGCTGGTTAACGCCAGTGGAACGCAGGTTATTTGCAACCAAAGCGCAAAGTGTAACTAGGCGTGTTTTAGTTAAACTTTAATATAGGGGGGAAATCTTCGACCATCGCGAGCGGCAGGGGCGTCAGGCGATGATGCATGTCCAATATTTTTGATGTGCCGATTCCTGTGTAATGCGTAGGAGATAATAATGAAAACGAAACAGCCTCTGAAAACAAGCGCGACCAAAACACCCTTGCTTATTATTCTTCAGACCATCGAGCAGTATTACGAACAATTGAAGGAAGACCCGGTGCTGTCGATATCGGCGATGCATCTGTGGCATGCAGCTGAAGATATTCGCGTGATGCGCGCGCTCGCGCTGGAGACGATGCTGGAAGTGCAGTCGGACAAGACCGGAGAATCGGCCAAAGAGGGCGAGTCCGAAGGGGTATGGACGCCATTATCCTGTATTTCCAATTATGGCCTGAAGCAATAAGCCTGCGGGAGCACAAAACCGCAGGCTGATAATCGGGACGGATATTGCAAACCCGTCTCGGCGCGAAAATTGCGGCTAGCCACATTTCGAATAGCCGCAATTTTTACAGAGTTCGCAGCCTTCCTGCAAAACGAGATCCGGATGGCCGCATCTTGGGCAGAGTTTCGCCAGGCGCGTTGAACCGGCGGCAAACTGGGGAGATGCCCCGGGCTGCGTTATTTTTGCGGCTGCCGGAGTGATAAAACCCGTGTCCACCATGTGTTTTTCCACAATACCACCGATGGCTGCGAGCAGGCTCGGCACATAACGCCCCTCCAGCCAATATCCTCCGCGAGGGTCGAAAACCGCCTTCAGTTCCTCGACGACGAACGACACATCTCCCCCGCGCCGAAAGACCGCGCTAATCATCCGCGTCAATGCGACAGTCCACGCATAATGCTCAAGGTTTTTCGAGTTTATGAAAATTTCGAAAGGCCGCGTTTGGCCATTATGAACGATGTCGTTGATCGTGACATAGGTGGCATGGTCAGACTGAGGCCATTTCAGTTTGTAGGTTCGGCCCGAGAGAGCGACCTCGCGTTGCAAGGGTGACCCATCGTCCCTAGGATAGTCGCCATACTCGGCGGGATCGCGCCTCTGGCTTGCAACTGGATTGATCGCTCCAGCGCCATTAAGGTCGGCTGGCGCACGCCCCTCATTCGTGGTTCCCGAACTGGCGGCATCGACGCTGGCTGACGCTGGCATTAGAACAGCCCCCGTAACCGCGTTGGGGCGATACGCTGTGCATCCCTTCAAACCTTTTGCGTAGGCTTCAACGTAAACGTCCTTGAATGCGCCGAAAGGCATGTTAGCCGGGCAGTTCACGGTCTTCGAAATCGAGGAATCCACGTGGCGTTGCAATGCCGCCTGCATATCAATGTGATTTTCGGGAGTGAGCTGTGTGGCAGTCGTGAAATACTCTGGCAAGGCGGCGCCGGGGCCGAATTTGAGCCGAAAGAGACGATAGGCGTAGTCCTCGATCATCTCCTCCCGCGCGGAGCCGTCAGGCTCGAGAATTCGGCGGCGGTGAGTG
>JBGSLP010000265.1:0-3486 GCA_041740655.1 Alphaproteobacteria bacterium | reverse complement strand
CCGCCTGAAGTTAGAAAAGCGAGGAATTACAATGAAGCTGAAACAGATGCTTTTGGGTGGATTGGCGGTCGGCGCCGCCATGATGCAGTCGCCCGGTCTGGCGCAGGCGCAGGCTGAGGGGAAAGCGTTCAGCTTTGCGTTCGACGCGATCAATGGCAAACCCCTGCCGCTTGCGGACTTCAAAGGGCGGGTTCTGCTTGTGGTGAACACGGCATCATTTTGCGGGTTCACCCGCCAGTATGAAGGGCTTCAAACCCTTTGGCAGACATATAAAGACCGTGGATTGACCGTGATCGGCGTTCCGTCGAACGACTTCAACCAGGAAACCGACGATGCGGCTAAGATCGCGGACTTCTGCAAGGGCGTGTTTGGCGTTACGTTTCCGCTGACCGCGAAATACAGCGTCCGCGGAGCCAACGCCCATCCGTTCTATCATTGGGCGAATGCGACTGCCGGCAAGAATGGCTCGGTCGGATGGAATTTTCATAAATTCCTGATCGGGGCTGACGGCAAACTCGTCGCCTATTTCCCGACCAACATGAGCCCGACGTCAAAGGCGGTCGTGACCGCTATCGAGGCCGAACTGGCAAAGCGCCCGTAACGATCCGGCGCTAGAGAAACGCAAACCGCTTTTTTCGCTCGGGCATCGGCGCTTCCGCCACGGGCTCCTTGCGTGTGTAATACGGCGTGAGCTTGAACGTCTGATAGGGCGTGTATTGTTGGTTCTGGATGACGCCCTCGAACATCGCGAAGTTGTCGATCATGGTGTAAAGCCGCTGGGCCTCGGAGCCTGACGTTGCTCCACAAAGCGCGCGCACGGTCGCCTTCTTGTGGTCAGGCTGCTGGTTCTTGAGGAAAATCTTGGTCGCCAGCGCGCCAGCAAGGTCGGCGGGCAAATCGCCCGGATATTGGGTGCCGATAGCGAGACCAACGCCGAACGCGCGACCCTCCCGCGCGAGGCTCTCCAGATGCGTGCTGCCCGCAACGCGCCACGCCTCGTCGAGCACCAGAAGCCGCGTCAGGCGTCGTGGATGCTCGCCGCGCACCAGATAGCCGTGCAGTCGGATGATGATGAGTTCGGCGAGCGCCGATTGAATTTCCTTTGACGGCAGATCAAACAGCGCGAGAACCAGCCGCTCGCCAAGCATCGCATCGAACGAGCCGCCCTTGGCGTCGTGCTTGGGAAACAGACCCAACTCGAACAGCGGGCTCAGCCGGTTCAAGAGGTTACGCGCCGTGTTATCCTTCTGCTCCTCATACTCGCGCAGCACGGTGATGACTTCATCGAAGCACGGCGCGCTGATCTCGTCCGCATTGGCCCACCCCTGCGTATCGACGCCGCGCCGCTCGAACGCCTGCTTCATCGCATCGCGGAGCTTGGCCTCCTGCTGATCGCCGAGGCGGAAGACGCGCTTGAGGACGCCGCATATCGTGAAGATGTGCTCGACAGGCTTGGCGCGGCCGTCTCGATCGGCGCTCGGCAGCAGCGGGTTGAACGGGAGACCGTCGCGGCGCACGTCATGAACACGCAGGCGCTGTTCGGCGACGAAGTCCGGGCTGACATAGTCTTTCTTGAAATCGAAAATGCAAACGGGGAAGCCCATCTCGACAACGCCATCGATCAGCACGTTGAGCGTCTGCGTTTTGCCCGAGCCGGGGTCGCCTGTAACGAGCAGGCCGAAATTCAGCAGCTTGTTGGCGTTCTCGAACGGCGCCCAGTGAACCTGACCGGTCCCGGCCTCGCCGAGCATGACGCTCGCGCCCTGCGGCTGCGGCAAATGGATGACCTTGGCCTGCGCGGCTGCGGCTTCCTCGTCGGCCTCGTCGGATTTCGCCTCCTGTTTCACATACGGATATTGCAGGATGGCGGCGAGCGGCGCGATCTGCGTCAGCGGCTTGGCGCTGCGCTGCCACTCGATAAAGCCCGGATAGTCCTTCTGCACGAAATAGCTTTTCGCGATCTGCAGCCGCTCCCATGACGGCTTGTCGAACTGGCGGATGATGATCGCGCCGTTATCCTCAGCATCGCGCAGCACCGCGCCAGCGCCACGCCCGGAGCGCGGCAGGGGCCGACCGCGCGGTCGCACGATCACGGGCCGTGATTTGCGGCAGGTGGAGACGAAGCCGTGAATTTCATTGGCGAGGGTCGCGCCCTCATGGGTCTCGTTGCACAGCGCGATCTCGCGGCGCTCGATATCGCCGTTCGCCGCCTCGATTTCCAGTTCGATGATCATGGTATTGGCGCGCGATGTCTTACGCGTGCGCAGCGTTTTCACGCCCTCAAGCTCCGGCAGCGACGCCTGGATGGCCCATTCGAGATACTCGGCCTGTACGAAGCTTTGCACGGGCGTCGGCTGCGGCATGGTCTGCACCATATAACGCTCCCAGCTCTCGCCGAAATCAATGGCGGCGAAGGCGGGCGATTGCGCGGCCATTGGCGCCGCTTCGGTCTGCGGAGGCGGAAAATCGTCCATAGCCGGAATGCGGCCAAGCTCCAGCAGCAGGCGGCGGAAAGTCTGGACCATCTCCGTCACATAGCGCGAGGTCTGGCCGGACAGTTCATCCACAAACCAGTCTTCAAACGGAAACATCGGATCGGACGGGTCAACAGCCGCGCCGCAGCGCTCGTAGAGCGCGCTCAGGCGGTGGCTGAGCAGCATCGCGACCTGCGGCCGGGAGAGGTTGCGCATGGAAACCGGCAAAGCGCCGAACTTCTCGATGCGGTCGCGGATCGAGCGGTCGATTTCCTGCGCCACGGAATCATAAAGAGCCGGGAGCACGGCGAAAATCACGCAAAGGCCGGGCAAGGTTTCCGCAAACAGCGCGCCGCGCCCGACGATATGGCGCAGACGGTCTTCCCAGCGCTCGAGCCGGTTCTGCTCCATCTGGTCGAATGCGATGAGAAGGGCGCCGCCCGTGGCGCTCGCCGCCGCCGCGAGTTGCTCGATAAGCGCACGCGCGCCCTGATCGTGAGCGCGATGGGCAAGCTTTATCCCCCAGACATCGCCATCAACCGGCAGGCCGCGCAGATAATCGAGCCCCTCGTCATAGCCGGCATAGCTGCCGAGCAGCGCGGCGACAAACGCCTCGCCCACAGGCGAAATCCGCTGCGGGCCGGCGAGGCCCTGACGAATGCCGTTGACGAGCCGCTTAAAATCCTCCGGCTCCATGTCGCCTGAGCCGTCCATGACCTGTGCGCGGAAGGCCGCCGCCAGCGTTTGCGGACCGACGCTCAACAACTTTTCAGCCAGCCGATGCAGCGGCAAAGGCGCGCCCGCCTGCACCAGATGCGGCTCCGAGAGCCTTGTCACGATGGCGCGCGTCAGCCAGCCGTCAAAGTCCGCCTCCGAAACCGGATCGACCATCGGCAGGACTGCGCCATAGGTGTCGCCCGCGGCGTGAAGCTGGCGGATTGCGGTAACCAGCGTATGGGTTTTGCCGGTGCCCGCCGCGCCCTTGATGAGCAGCAACCGCGAGGCGGGATCG
>JBGSLP010000264.1:0-3387 GCA_041740655.1 Alphaproteobacteria bacterium | reverse complement strand
GCGACATGGGCGTCGTCAACGCGGCCAGCGGGAAGCCGACCATGCACCTGACCGGCGCGGCGGCGGAGCGCCTGAAAGCCATGACGCCCGAGGGCTGGCGCGCCCAGATTGATCTGACGATAACCGACGATTTTCCGCAGGCGCAGGCTTTCGTCATCATTTCGGCGGTGCGGGAGGATTAACCCCTGCGGCGCCTGCAAGTTTGCGCCAAAGGTATTTTAGCGGTATAGGCAGCTTGGCCTTTGGCAGGTTTGGAGACAGGAATGAGTATGGGCGCGGGCGCGAAAGACACGAAAGCAAGCGGCGGTTTGATGGAAACCGTTCGCGTCGTCATCCATGCGCTGTTACTGGCCCTCGTGGTGCGGATCTTTCTGTTCCAGCCGTTCAATATACCATCCGGCTCGATGATCCCGACGCTCCTCATCGGCGACTACCTCTTCGTGTCTAAATTTTCCTACGGCTACAGCAAGCACTCCTTTCCGTGGAGCCCACCGCTGTTTGACGGTCGCATTTTCAGCTCCGAGCCGGAGCGTGGCGACGTCGTCGTGTTCAAACTGCCAAAGGATAACGAAACCGATTACATCAAGCGGTTGGTCGGCCTGCCGGGCGACAAGCTTCAGGTCGTCGGCGGCGTGCTGCAGATCAACGGCCAGCCGGTTCAAAGAAAGCGCATCAAGGATTTTGTCTTGAACGAGGGTACAGGCGCCGAGCAGGCCGTCACCCAATATGAGGAGACGCTACCGAACGGCGTCAAATACACAACTCTGGATATACGCGAGAACGACAGTTGGGATGACACCCGTCTCTACACGGTGCCTGAAGGGCATTACTTCATGATGGGCGACAATCGCGACAACTCGACCGACAGCCGGGTGCTGTCCGAGGTCGGCTATGTGCCGCGCGAGAACCTCGTCGGCCATGCAAAAGTGCTGTTCTTCTCCATCGGCGAGGGAGCGAGCCTGTTCCGGCCGTGGGAGTGGCCCGGCGAAATCCGGTGGTCGCGTATTTTCAACTCAATAAAGTGATGCCGAAACCCAAGCGCCCACTGCTCCCCGATCTTGAGCAGAGACTGAACTACCGGTTTCGCGACCCGTCGCTCATGAAGCAGGCGCTCACGCATTCGAGCGCCAAAAGCAAGCGGCTGAACCCGGCGGATAATCAGCGGCTGGAGTTCCTCGGCGACCGCGTGCTTGGCCTCGCCATATCCGAATTGCTCATCGAGCGCTTTCCGGACGCGCAGGAGGGCGAGCTTTCGCGCCGCCTTAATTTCCTTGTGCGGTCTGAGCGATGCGCGGATGTGGCGGCTGGCCTCGACCTCGGCGTCGATATCATTATGGATACCGGCGAAGCGGGCGCTGGCGGGCGCCGCAAGGAGTCCATCCTCGCTGGCGCATGCGAGGCGATGCTTGGCGCAATTTTCCTCGATGGCGGCTTCGAGGCGGCAAAAACCGTGACGCGCGCGCTCTGGGAGCCGCAGTTGCAATCGGCGCCTCCCTCCGTGCCTGACGCGAAAACAGCGTTGCAGGAATGGGCGCAAGGGCGCAAGCTCAACATTCCGAAATATACGGCCGTCAAGGCGGAGGGCCCCAGCCACGCCCCGCATTTCACCATCGAAGTGCGTGTGGATGGGCTCGATCCAGCCTCAGGCGAGGGGCCGAGCAAGCGCGCCGCAGAGCAGGCCGCCGCCGCCGCCATGCTGACGAGAGAGGGCGTTTGGGCCGCAAATGACTGATACGCCAAAGAAAAGCGCGAAGAAAAATCCGGATGCCGGGGCGCCCGGCAGTGACGCGGTGGCGACCCCGGTTGAAACGCGCTGCGGCTTCGTGGCGATCATCGGCGCGCCGAACGCTGGCAAGTCCACGCTCGTCAATCAACTGGTGGGCGCCAAGGTCACCATCGTCAGCCATAAGGTTCAGACGACGCGGGCACGCATTCGCGGCATCGCCATGGTCGGCGCCGCGCAACTCGTGCTGGTCGACACGCCCGGCATTTTCCGCCCCAAACGCCGCCTCGACCGCGCGATGGTAGATACTGCCTGGGGCGAGGCGCGCGAGGCGGATATCATCGCCCTGCTCATCGACGCCGCCAAAGGACTGGACGATGAAGCCGAAGCGATCCTGACCGGCCTGTCGGGGCTGAACATGCCGCGCGTGCTCGTGCTCAATAAGATCGACCGCGTCGACGACAAGACCGAGTTGCTCGCGCTGACGACGAAAATCACCGCGAAGCTGACGTTTGACGAGGTGTTCATGATCTCGGCGCTGTCCGGCAACCGCGTCGCCGATCTGAAAACCCATCTCGCCAAAGCCGCGCCCCCCGGCCCGTGGATGTTCCCCGAGGATCAGCTTTCCGACGCGCCATTGCGCCTCTGGGCCGCGGAAGTGACGCGCGAGAAGCTGTTTTTGCGCCTGCATGAGGAATTGCCCTACGCATCCACCGTCGAGACGACCGAGTGGAAAACGATGAAGGACGGCGGCGTCCGCATCGAGCAGACGATTTATGTCGAGCGTGACAGCCAGAAAAGCATTGTGCTGGGCAAAGGCGGGGAAACCATCAAGGAAATCTCCATGAAGGCGCGCAAGGAAATCACCGAGGCGCTGGAAAAGCCCGCGCATCTTTTCCTGTTCGTCAAGGTGCGCGACAACTGGGGCGACGACCCCGAGCGCTACCGCGAAATGGGCCTCGAGTTTCCCAAATCATAAGCTCGCTAACCTAGAGCCTGCTCGCCATGCACTGGACTGACGACGCCGTCATATTATCCGTGCGCGCGCATGGCGAGACGAGCGCCATTGTCGAGGTGCTGGCGCGTGCGCAAGGGCGATGCTTAGGGCTGGTGCGGGGAGGGCGTTCGCGCCGCATGCGACCCGCGCTGCAACCCGGCAATCTGGTGCGGGTCAACTGGCGGGCGCGGCTTGAGGAGCATCTCGGCAGCTTCGACATCGAACTGGCGACCGGTTATGCGGCCCGCGCCATGGAGGACAAGGCTGCGCTTTGCGCTATCACGACCATCGGCTATTTCGCCCGCCTCCTGCCGGAGCGCGATCCGCATCAGGAGCTCTATGACGCCATCCTGACGGTTCTGGAGCATCTAGACGAGCCTGCCCTGCGGGTTGCGTCCTACGCGCAGTTTGAATTTCTGCTTCTGCAGGAGCTTGGCTTCGGCCTCGACCTGAGTGAATGTGCGTCGACGGGGGCGACAAACGATCTGGTTTACGTCTCCCCAAAATCCGGTCGCGCTGTGTCAGCCGCTGCGGGCGAGCCGTACAAGGATAAATTGCTGCCGCTTCCTGCCTTCCTGCTCACCGGCGATGCCCCTGAGGCGACGCAGGATAGCGCCGACGCAATGCGCCTGACGGGGTATTTTCTCGAAAAGCACGTGCTGGCCCC
>JBGSLP010000263.1:0-3257 GCA_041740655.1 Alphaproteobacteria bacterium | reverse complement strand
GCGAGCGCGCCGCCCGCTACCACGCGCCAAAGCACGCAAGGGCTGCGCGACGCGCTTCGGGAAGCTGGCGGTCATAAGGGATTCTGGCTGCTGACCGCAGGCTTTTTCGTCTGCGGTTTCCACATCGCGTTCGTCGCCGTTCACCTGCCGGGCTATCTCGTGGAGAAAGGCTTCACCGCTCAACTGGGCGTTATTGCATTGATGCTCGTCGGCCTCGCCAATATCGCGGGGACATATCTGTGCGGGCGCGCGGGCGATTTCATGGAAAAGCGCGTGGCGCTCACCATCCTCTATGCTTTGCGGGCGGTCATTTTCCTCGCTTTTCTCTACGTGCCGCTTACCGAGGCGAGCGTGCTCATTTTCGCCGTGCTGCTCGGATTGCTGTGGCTGGGCACCATTCCCCTGACGAGCGGCTTGATCGCGACATTTTTCGGCGCGCGCTGGCTGTCGATGCTTTACGGCGTGGTGTTTTTCTCGCACCAGATCGGCAGTTTCCTCGGCGCCTGGCTAGGCGGGCGCATTTATGACGCAACCCGGTCGTATGACGCGATGTGGTGGGCGTGCGTCGCGCTTGGCGTGGTCGCGGCGCTGTTGCACTGGCCCATCAGCGAGCGCCCGTCCAACCGGCTGGCGGCGGAAACCGCGTAATTTCGTCTCCGACCGAAGCTTGAAAAAAGTGAGGATTTTTTCACCCGCAGGCCGGACCATTTTTATCGCTCATGCGCTTTTGATTGTATAGTTTTGGTCTAAGCGGTATCGAGTCCTTTAACGTATTTTGATGTTGCGCGCCGCGCGACTTCTGGCGTCTATAGTCGCAGGCCTGAAACAAGAGAGAGTAACGCTCCCATGGCGCAATCGAGCCAAACCGTCATCCAGAAAGACACCACGGTTATCGGAGCAATCCGCAACTGCCGTCAGATCGAGGTTCACGGATATATCGAAGGCGAACTCATCGCCGACGAGCTTATCGTCCATGAAGGCGGTCGCCTCCACGGCAAGGTCCGCACGGTGACCGCCGATGTACGGGGCACCCTGCAGGGCAATGTGGTTATCAAAAACCTCATCACCATCCGTAGTTCCGGCGCCGTAAACGGCGATGTGCAGTATGGACAGCTCGCGATGGAAATGGGCGGCGAACTCAGTGCGGAGCTTCGCAATGCGCCGCCGCGTCTGGCCGGCGACCTCAAGGTCTCCGTCACCAAGGGCCGCTCGGTGCTGGTCACGACTGAGGATATTTCCGCGTTCGATCCGGACGACAATCCGGCTGACATCGTGCTCAACGTATCCAATGTCAAAAACGGGTTCATGGCTCTCACGTCCGCCAAGAATACGCAGGTCACGAGCTTCACGCAGGCCGATATCGAAGCCGGTCGCGTGCTGTTCGTTCATGACGGCTCCAGCAGCGAGACGGCGAGCTTCGATATCGTGGCGTCCGACGCCAAGGGCGCAAGTTCGGGCAAGCCGCTCACGGTGAACATCACGGTCGTGTCGCGCAGATAGGTTTGCGGCGGAAAGCAGAGTGCGCGAGCGGGAACGCGAACATGCGCGATGCGGTCAGCCGCCGCGCGTAAACGAATGCAGTATGCTCTTCATATGGTGTTTATCGCGGTCGTCGGGCTCGTTGGCGCTGGGGCTTATCTCTGGCTGACGCGCGGCTCTGCCATACTACTCGACATGTCGTCCTCGATGGGGGCTTGCTGACCACCGCGCGAGACGGCTCACTCAGTATAAACAAACATTCCTGATGGATCGTGAAAGACGAGGGCGCTGTCGGGCCGCGCCAGCGAAACGAGCGTAAGCCCCCCCTGACGCGCCCGTTCGATAGCAAGGCTCGTCGGCGCCGAAACGGTGACGAGTATGCCGATGCGTGCAATCACCGCCTTCTCGACAAGCTCGTAGGAGCAGCGGCTGGTGAGGACGGCAAACCCGGCGCTCGGGTCATGCCTGGCGCGTGCGATAGCGCCGATCAGCTTGTCGAAGGCGTTGTGGCGCCCGACATCCTCGCGGATATCGACAAAAGTGCCGTCCGCCTCAAAGAACGCGGCGGCGTGCATCGCGCCAGTCGCCTCATGCAGCGGCTGCTTGAGGCGCATTGACGCCAGCGCCTCGAAAAGCACGCCCACCTCAAGCCGAGGAGGGGAGGGAAGCGGCGTCAGCGGCAGCAGCGCTTTCTCAAGCTCGATGATTCCACATAGTCCGCACCCGGTCTGGCCGACGATATTGCGCCTTCTTGCGGTCAGCGCCGCAAAGCGCTCGGCGGGCACGTCAATCCGCACCACGATGCCGAGGGACGTCGGATGAATTTCGATGCCGTAAATTTCGTCAACGGATGCGACCGCGCCTTGCGTTAGCGAAAAGCCTGCCGCGAAATCCTCAAGATTCAGCGGCGTCGCCATCATCACGGCGTATGCCATGCCGTTGTAGGTGATCGAAATGGGCGTTTCGCCAGCGACGTCGCGGCCCGCCGCCTCGCCGCTGGATGCCGCGCGGATACGAAAAGCGCTCTCGCGATAGAGGGGCAAGGCGGGGGGAAAGTCCGCGCCCGCATCGGCGCCATAGAGATGGGGATCAGATTGCGGGATAACTCCCGGCGCGGTCATCTTGCGGCCAGACATGAGCAACCTGCAGCTTTCCGGCGCATCGCGCCGTCAGCATTACGTCGAATTTTTTGCCTTCCCGGCGGACGACGATTTCCGGGCGGGTTTTTTACCCGTGATCTCGGGGCCCGCCGCTCCGTAGGACTCGAACGGCGTATCGGACACGTCAGCGCCCCTTGCCAGCCGCTCGACTGCGCTGCGCACCTCAGGCGCCATCCCCTCGCCGCCCACATGCAGATGCGCGATTATGGCCTTTCGCATGCTCGGATCCCAGAACTTTTCGAGATGATCCGCGATCCCCGATGCCGGATCGGCCTCCGGCTGCGTTACGAAAAACTTGCCGATCTGGTTCGCCATGGAAACCAGCTTATGCGCGGACGCCATTACTCGGCCGCCTGCGCTGGCGCAATGCGGCGACTGGACTCGGTAAGCTCCTGATATCGCTCCTGCCATTCGGTCGGGCCGTTCGACGGCGAAATCTGCACCGCCGTCACCTTGTATTCCGGGCAGTTGGTCGCCCAGTCGGAGTAATCGGTCGTGATCACGTTCGCCTGCGTGACGGGGTGATGGAACGTCGTGTAAACCACGCCCGGCGCGACCCGGTCGGTGATTTTCGCGCGCAGGCTGGTCTCGCCGGCGCGGCTGGCAAGCTTCACCCAG
>JBGSLP010000262.1:0-1507 GCA_041740655.1 Alphaproteobacteria bacterium | reverse complement strand
GTGCCCATGACTGGGATCATGGTGCGAGCACCTTGCCGCGCAAGCGCCATGTTTGAGCATGGCTTGCATGAGCGATCCATGAGCACACCGCATCGCGCACATCCGCCGCCTCCACACGGCCCGCTTTCCACTCGTGTCTGAGCTTCAGGTAGCGCCTGCGGAAGCGCCGCACGCCGCTGGATCGCAGTTTCACCCTGCCATCCGCCCGCACCACGAAACCGCAGAAATCCACGCCCTCCGCCGTGCGGCACAGCCGGTATTTGTCCGGGTGGATTTCCATTCTCCGCGCCTCCAGATACTCGCGGCATTGCCTGCCCCAGCGGTGGAGCGTGGCGCGATCCGGACCAAACAGAATGAAGTCATCCACGTAGCGCACATAGCCTGGCACCCGCAGCTCCTGCTTCACGAAATGATCGAAGCGGTCCAGATGGATGTTGGCGAAGAACTGGCTGGTCAGATTGCCAATCGGCAGTCCGCGCCGTCGCGCGAACGGCGCGAACAAATCGTCGCCGCCGAAATAGAGATTGACCGGCTCCTGCGCGTTTGAACCATCGACGATGAGATCGAGAAGCGCCAATGTTTGTGCGCATGCGAGTCGTCGGCGGAAATCACGCTTCAGCACCTCATGGTCGATGGCGGGGAAGTAGCGGAATACGTCGCAGCGAAGCACCTGCGCGCTCCTGTCCCGGTAACGCTCATAGAGCTGCACGGCACGATGCGTTCCCTTGCCTGTGCGATTGGCGAACGTGCCGGAGATGAATCCCGCCTCGAAGATCGGCAAGACAATTGCGCAGAGCGCATGATGCACGACCCGGTCGCGAAAGGGGGCGGCGGACACGACGCGGTGCTTGGGCTCCCACACCTCGATCTTGATATAGGCGCCTGGACGATAGCTTCCATCTTCCAACTCGCTTTCGAGGCGCAGGCATTCACCTTCAAGGTCAGCGAGAAATGCAGCGGCGCCCGGCTTGCCGCGCTTGCCCTTCGCCGCCTTCAGCGCCGAACGGCGCAGGCTTCGAAAATTGGCGATGCCGTGGAAGAGACTGTTATGGCGCTTCGGCATGAGCAGCGTCAGCCTTGCGCCATGCGCCGATGCGGCGCCCGATGGTGTCGAGTTCGCGCGCGGCGTATTCGTAGCGGCGTTCGTCTAGGTGGCGGAGATCGAACGCCAGCCGCATCATGTGCCGAAGTTTCTCGATGCCGAGATTTGCCGCCCGCAGTGCGCCCGCGCGCTCCCGGCCATAAGTGGCGTCAATTAACTGCTCCAGCACATCGAGTGCTGTCGATTGGATGCGATCGCCTAACAGAAACTTCTGCGTGCGTGGAAATTTCTCGACGGTGGGAATGAGCCAGCGGAGGAAGCCGTTCATGGCTTCCAGCGCCGGCCCAACCTGCCGTTTTGATCCGTCACGCTTCACCGTCATTCGCGTCGCCGCAGGCAAACTCCGCCGCCGTCCGGGCCCATAAGTCCCGCAAGACGGCGGCGAAGCATGACGGCGCCGCAACC
>JBGSLP010000261.1:0-5765 GCA_041740655.1 Alphaproteobacteria bacterium | reverse complement strand
GGCGGCGGCGCTCATCATCTTTGCGCTGGCCGGGCCGCTCTACAATCCGAACGCGACGGCGCTGCCCGGCGGCAAGCCACTGCTTCTCGTGATCGACAACGGTTGGGCGTCGGCGAGCCGCTGGACTGCGCGTCAGCGCATGATCGGCGAGGCGCTGCGCCAGGCCGAGAGCGAGGAGCAGCCGATTTACGTTGCGACCACCGCTAATATCGCCGCTGGCTGGCGACCCGAGCCGTTGAGCGCGGATAAGGCGAAAACCGTCATCGCCGCACTTACCCCTTCCGCAGCGGCGACAAATCGTAAGGCGCTGTCGGACGCGCTTGAGGCGGGCCTTGCCAATTCGCCCGGCCTGAATGCGCTCTGGCTGAGCGATGGGGTTGAGGACGGCGCGGCGACGCAGTTGTTCACCACCCTTCAGTCAGTCGCCAAGGACGGCACTGTGAGCGTTGCGCTCGATGACGCGGGCGAAGGCGCCCTCGCGCTTTTCGGTTTCGTGGGCGAAAACAAGCAGTTGACCGCCAAGATAATGAGCGCTGCGGGTGAGCCGCGAACCGGCGTCGTGCAGGCCTTGAGTGCGCGCGGCGAACGCCTCGGTGAGGGGCCGTTCATACTCACGGCTGGCGCGCGCGAAACCACGGCATCGCTGGCGCTCCCGATTGATTTGCAGAACCAGGTCGCGCGGCTGGAAATTCGCGATGAAAGATCGGCGGGCTCAGTGTTTCTGCTCGACTCCCGCTCTTTGCGCCGCCGCGTGGGCATCATATCGGGGGAGCCGGGCGAGGGCGCGCAGCCTTTGCTGACGCCAACGCATTACATCGAGAAGGCCTTATCGCCGTTCGCTGAAGTCTCGCTCCCCGGTAGCGGCAACATCGCCACCGCGACGACGGAAATTCTTGAGAAAAATCCATCGGTAATCGTGCTTGCCGACATCGGGCGTCTTGTCGAGCCGGTGGAGACGAAATTGCGCAAATGGGTGGAGGACGGCGGCTTGCTGATCCGGTTCGCCGGGCCGCGCATGGAGCAGGGCGCCGATGGGCTGATGCCGGTGCGCCTGCGGCAGGGCGGGCGAACTCTTGGCGGTTCGCTGTCATGGAGCACGCCGCAGAAAATGGCGCCGTTCGAGAAAACCAGTCCGTTTTTCGGCCTGACGCTTCCGGACGATATTGAGATCACGCGGCAAATTCTGGCCGACCCCGCCGCCATCACATCACCCGGCCAGATTTGGGCGCGGCTGCAGGATGGCACCCCGCTCGTTACCTCGGATACGCTCCGCAAAGGGCGGCTTGTGCTTTTCCACGTGACAGGTCATCCTGATTGGTCAAACCTGCCTTTATCAGGAGCGTTTATCGAAATGCTGAGGCGCACGCTGGATCAATCGGGAACTTTCGTCACAACGAGCGGCGATGACAATGCGCCCGCCACGACTGGCGCAGCCGTCGGCGCGCAAACCTCCGAACCAGTCGAGTTCCTGCCGCCCTATCGGACCCTCAATGGCTTTGGCGAGCTTGGAGCGCCGCCGCCCGACGCCAAGCCAATTCCGGCAAACAGCATCGGCGCCGCTAATGCTGCCGCCGCGCCGGGATATTATGGTCCGGCCGACAAGGCTCGCGCGGTGAATGTGATGTCCGGCTCGTCAACGCTGCGGGCGGTGTCGCTGCCCATTGGAGCGCGGAGAGCGAACTATACTGAGAACGCAACGCTTGCCCTGACGCCCTGGCTGTTTGTGGTCGCGCTGATCGTTTTTGCCGTCGACGCCCTTGTCAGCCTGCTGATGACGTCGCGTGGAAACGGGCGCCTGTTCAGGGCCGGAGCGGGCGCTGCAACTGTGGCGCTCACGGCTCTGGTGTTTGCTGGTAGTGATGCAATCGCTGCCGAGGCGTCCCCGCCTGCGACGGGCGCCGCCGTTGTCGCCGAGACGCCGGTTTCCCCGGAAACTCTCGCGGCTGCGCTGAAAACCCGGCTGGCTTTTGTGGTAACGGGCGACCAATCGGTCGATCACGTCAGCCTCGCCGGGCTCAAGGGGCTTACTCGCATTCTCGCATCGCGGACAGCGATAGAACCTGCCGAGCCTGTAGGTGTAAACCTCGAAACCGACGAACTGACCGTATTCCCTCTGCTCTATTGGGCGATCCCGTCACAGGCCGAGCCCCTTTCGGACGCGCTTCTGTCAAAGATCGACGCCTACATGAAAACCGGCGGGCTCATCATTTTCGACACGCGCGATTACCAGATGCCGATGAACGGCGTCAGGTCCGGCTCTGGCGAATTCGGTGCGACGGTTCTGGGCGAGATGCTCGCCAAGCTAGACGTACCGCGCCTTGAGCCCGCAACGCAGGAACACGTCATCACCAAATCCTTCTATCTCCTGAGAACGTTCCCGGGCCGTTGGGATGGCGGCGAACTGTGGGTCGAGGCGCAAACAAATGTCAGCGACAGCCAGACCCGGCGCGCGCTGAAAAGCGACGGCGTGAGTTCGATCATCGTCACATCCAACGACCTCGCCGCCGCCTGGGCGTTAGATGACTCCGACATGCCGCTTTATCCGGCGGTGCCGGGCGGCGACGAGCAGCGCGAGCTTGCGTTCCGCGCCGGCGTCAACATCGTCATGTATGCGCTGACCGGCAACTACAAGGCCGATCAGGTGCACGTGCCCGCGCTGCTCGAACGGCTCGGCCATTAAGGTGTTTACCGTATGAACTGGACCATCGACTTTGTGCCGCTCGTCTCGGGCGAGGTGCTTTGGGCGGCAACCGCACTCGTCGCCATTCTCTCCATCGCGATTCTGTGGAGCGGCAAGCGCGGCTCAATGCTGCGGGTGCTGAGCCTTGGCGCCTTGCTGGCCGCTATCGCCAACCCGAACTTCACCCAGGAAGAGCGCGAAACGCTCCCGAATATCGCGGTCATAGCGGTTGACGCCAGCACCAGCCAGACGCTTGGCGGGCGTGAAGCGCGGGCGACGGAATTGCGCTCCGAGCTGGAAGCCAAACTGAAAGCCATTCCAAATCTCGATGTGCGCGTTGTCGAAAGCCTGAAATCCGCCGAGTCCGGAAAAGAGGAAACCGCGCTTTTCGGCGGCCTCAATCGCGGCCTCGGCGACGTGCCGCCCGACCGGCTGGCCGGAGTTTTCCTCATCACGGACGGCCAGATTCACGACGCTCCAACTGACGCGGCGACGATCGCCTCGGGCGCGCCCGTTCACACGCTGCTGAACGGATCGCAGGACGAGCGCGATGCGAGGGTTGAGGTGGTCTCCGCGCCTCGCTTCGGCCTTGTCGGGAGCGATCAGGTCGCTGAGGTCAAGGTCGAGCGTCAGGGCGCGGGCGAGGGCGGCGTTGCCACGCTGAAAATTCACCGCGAAAACGAGCCGGTCGAAAGCATCGAGGCGCGTTTCGGCGATACGGTGCGTATCCGTTTCCCGTTCAAGCATGCGGGCCAGACCATTATGGAGGTCGAACTGGCGCCTGAGCCCGGCGAGTTGACGCTGGCCAACAACCGGGCCGTGATCGCAGCCGAGGGCGTGCGCGAAAACCTGCGGGTGCTGCTGGTCTCGGGGGAGCCGCATGCCGGCGAGCGGACCTGGCGCAATCTGCTCCGGTCCGACGCATCGGTCGATCTCGTCCATTTCACAATTCTACGCCCGCCGGAAAAGCATGACGGCACGCCGCCAAACCAGCTTTCGCTGATCGCGTTTCCAACGCGGGAGCTATTCTCCGAGAAACTGCACGAATTCGACCTGATCATCTTCGACCGCTATCAGCGTCGCGGCGTTCTCCCGCTTATCTATCTCGATAACGTGGCGCGATACGTCCAGAAGGGTGGCGCGGTGCTCGTCGCAGCGGGCGAAGATTACGCTTTATCTCAAAGCCTTTCGAGGACGCCGCTCTCCAATGTTCTGCCTGCGCGCCCGACCGGCCGCGTCATAGAAGAGCCGTTTCGTCCGCGCGTCACCGAGACAGGCGCAAAGCACCCCGTCACCAGCGGATTGCCGGGCGCTGGCGCAAAGGATGCGCAACCGACCTGGGGGCGCTGGCTTCGCGTTGTCGAGACCGACAGCTCCGGCGGCGATGTCGTTATGACCGGCGCCGAAGACGCACCACTGCTGGTTCTGTCGAGAGAGGGAGAGGGCCGCGTCGCCGTGCTGCTATCCGATCACGCGTGGCTGTGGGCGCGGGGATATGATGGAGGCGGCCCGCACGCGGATCTTTTGCGGCGCCTTTCGCACTGGCTGATGAAAGAGCCCGATCTTGAGGAGGAATGGCTTCGCGCCAGCGGCGAGGTCAAACGGCTCAATATCACGCGGCGCAGCATGAAGGACGCAGTTGGGGATGCGACGGTCACGCTCCCTTCTGGTAAAACGGAAACCGTAAAGCTGGACGGGAGCGCGTCCGGCATCTGGAATAAGAGCGTCGACGCGCCCGAGGCGGGGGTTTACCGCGTCGAGATGGACGGGCTGTCCACCATTGCGCTAGTCGGCGCGGTGAATTCGCGGGAATTTGCCAAAGTCACCACGACCGCGGAGATCGTGAAGCCGATTGCGGACGCCAGCGGCGGCGGAGTGTTCTGGATGGGCGCTGGCGAAAGCGCGAAAGCCGCCTTGCCACGGCTCGCCATGATGAGCGGCGCAAAGAAAATGCACGGCGCCGGATGGATGGGTTTGCGGGATCGCGAACCGCATCTCGTCAAGGGGGTCAAATATACCCCGCTGTTCACCGGGTTTGCCGCGCTTGGGCTGTTGCTCGGCGTGTTCGGGCTGACATGGTGGCGTGAGGGGCGCTAGCTGCCTTTAGCGTCTCGGCACGCCCCGAACTTCGCCCGCGTAACGCGAAAACGCTCCCGGAACCAGTTCTAGCCCGAGGATGCGATCGGGATCGGCCGGGCCGGGAAGCCAGATCTGGCCGCGCGGTAACTTGGAAAAGCCTGCGCGCGCATAATACGGCAAATCACCTACCAGCATGACGAGTTCGTAACCGAGCTCTGACCCGCGTTTGACCCCTTCCAGGATCAGCTTTAACCCCCAGCCCTGATTGACATACGCGGGCGCTATCGCGAGCGGCCCGAGCATGAGCGCGCCCGGCCTGCCGCCAATCGTCACCGGCGCAAAATAGATGGCTCCGGCCAACTCGCCGCCGATTTCCACCTTCAACGACAACGCTGACTCGAGCGCGCGCCCCTCGCGTACCCGATAGGCGGAGCGTGCGAAACGGCCCGGGCCGAACGCCGCTTCATGTAGCGCCTTGATCTTAGGCTGGTCGTCCGTCGATTGCTCGCGGATCAGAAATGGCATATCGCTCATCGGGGCCACGATGTCCCTGTGTGTTTAAGATGGATGATAAGTCGTGAAAGGGCGAAAAGTTCGCAATGATCTGGCGAAAAAAGCCGAGATTATCGCGCGAATGCGAGGGACGCACCGCTCTGTCGTCGGACGCAGCGTCCGGAGATTGCTGCAGACAGGATATTGGTGTCGAGACCTTTGATCATTCGGAGGCGTTAGCACGCCGCAGGGGACGCGTCCAGAGGGTATTCATGCGCCCGGCCGCTGAAACGCAGCGCGAAACCGCGCAGGCGGTCGAAGCTCAGACCTTGGCGAACTGGAGCGTGTTCGCGGTCACGAAAAATATCGCCATGCCCATCGCGATGCCGCTTTCGATTTCGCGCTTGGGAGCGATTGCGAGCAATGGCGATGCGGTTGACATGATGGCGTTGTTGACCGGCGCTGACATCGCCGCCCAGTACGGATGGGGCGCAGGGGCAGGCATCGACAACGC
>JBGSLP010000260.1:0-2781 GCA_041740655.1 Alphaproteobacteria bacterium | reverse complement strand
GAATAGCTGCCAGGTACGAGCTTCGTGTTCATATCGTGGATGCAGACGATCTGCCGATGCTTTGCGAGAGGCCCGCTGTTGCCGAGGCTCAGAAGCCCGTGCCTTGCAAATCGCGGCAATTCAGTCTGCTCCCAGACATGGCCGCCTTTGCCGCCGACCGTTCGGATTTTGATAGCCCGCAAGCCGGGCATGTCGCGCGAGCCGGGGGGGCACAAAAGCTCGATCTCGACGCCTGCCGCTTCGGGTGCGCCGTTAGCTAGCAGCGTATCCAGTGCGCGGGTGATCTCCTCGCAATAACGCTGCACGCCTGACAGCGGCTGCGTCAAAAACCGACCGTTGATCGCCCATTTGCCCAGCGTCATGCAGTCCACCATTGTTATGCGTCAATACCGATCGACCCTTACATGGCGTTCCTTAACTTTTTGCAGAAAAGCTAAAAGCTAACGCTGAATTCGGGCGGCTGTTGCATTGCAGCAAAAACCCCGCCAGAACGTACCGAAAGCGCGGTCAGGCGATGAAGGGCCAGGGCAGTATGGCGAAGGCTTTGCGACATTGGACGATTAACGGCGACTTCACGGGGTTCAAACAGACCGGCGTTGCACGTTATGCCCGCGAGGTGACCGTTGCGCTCGACGCCCTCATGGGAGAAGCCGACCCGCTGACGGCGAATGTCAGCCTTGGAATGGTCGCGCCGCGCGAGCCGCAGGGTTTCAGCCTCTCGAATATCCCCGTCCGCGTCATCCCAGAATTCAACAAGCCTCGGCTTCCGCAGGTGTGGGCGCAGGCGCAATTGCCGCGATTTGTCGATGGCGGGCTCCTCAGTTTTTGCAATCTCGCGCCGGTGTGGAAGCAACGTCATATCGTCTGCATTCACGACCTTCACACGTTTATGATGCCGGAGAGTTACAGCGCGGGTTTCCGGCTGGCGCATCGCCTCATCCTGCCGACGCTCGGGCGGACCGCATTCCGCGTCACCACCGTCTCAAACCTCTCGAAAAGTCATCTGATCGAACATCGCGTGGCGCCCGCCGACAAGATTGTCGTCACATACAACGGGGCCGATCATGCGCGCCGCTGGGATGCATCGAAATCGCAGATCGCGCTTGGGCCGCGCCCGTTCGTCATCTGCCTCGGCCAGCGGCAGAAATACAAGAACATGCAGCTTGTCTGGCGTATTGCGCCCGCTCTGGATGCGCTCGGCCTCGATGTCTATGTCGCGGGCGATCTTGATCAGGAGGCTGTGAGCTCTTTCGGCGCACAAACCGCAGCGAACATCCGGCTGCTTGGCCGCATCAGCGACGATGATCTGGCCGCGGCGCTTAAATCCGCGAGCTGCCTGCTGTTTCCCTCACGAATCGAAGGGTTTGGGCTTCCCGCCGTCGAAGCGATGATCCATGGCTGCCCGGTCGTTGCATCGACCTCGCCCTGCCTGCCCGAAATCGGAGGCGACGCCGCGCTTTATGCGGACCCCGACGATGACGGCGGATGGGTGGCGGCGATTACGAGACTGCACGAGAGCGAGGCGCTTCGTGCAGAGTTTGCGCAGAAAGGCCGCAGTCAGGCGCTGCGTTATTCATGGCGCGAGATTGCCCGCAAATATCTTCAGTTAATGGCGGAAGCCGACGGTTTGGATGCGTGATTCCATAAGCTACGGATTAGCCGTTGCGATGACTTTCAGGCCGCGGGGCTGGATGACGGCGAAGCCACCCTGCTGGAGGTTTTCGCGGACGATCGAGAGAATGTTCACTTGATGCGTCACCAGCAGCAGGATACCGGGGCCGCGCCACGCCGCGATCTGCGCGCGAACCGCATCGCTCGCCGATCGAATGCTCGCATCGCCGCGCTTCCAGAACGAGCCGAGATCGTCACTGATCTCGACCGTCAACGAGGGAGCAACCAATTTCGCTGTGTCGACGCAGCGGCACCACGCGCTCGACATGACTTTCGTGATTTTCACGCCGTTCGTTCTCAGCCGCGCGCCGAGCTGCCGCGCCTGCGCCCGTCCGGGTTCGTTCAGGTTTCGCTGGGTCGCACATTGGTTGATCTGGAAGTTTGGCGGATCGCCGATGCCCGGCGTGGTTTGCGAATGGCGCATAAGGACAACGAGGCCTCCGGCGCCGAGCTTTTGGAAGACATTGCTGCTTATGTTTTGCGCCGCAGCGGGCGCAGGCGTCAACAACGCCAGGACAATAAGCATACGACAGCAAAACATCACGAGTTCCATAACGCAAAACGCCTTGCAGTTTGCCAAGGCTCACAAATCCGGGCGTATGATGATCTTGCCCGTCACTTTCCGCGCTTCCAGCAAACGTAACGCTTCCTGCGTCTGCGCCAATGCCATAACGGCATGAATGTGCGGCTTCAGTTCGCCCGACGCAATCCATGCCAGCACCCGCTCCATGTTAGCGCGATGATGCTCCGGGCGACGCGCCGCAAATTCACCGAAAAATACACCAAGCATCGCGCACCCCTTCAGCAGCAGCAGATTTAGCGGAATGCTTGGAATGCCGCCGCCAGCGAACCCGACCACAAGATACCGGCCTTGCCACGCCATCGCGCGCAGTGACGGCTCTGCGTGCGGACCTCCGACACAGTCATAGATCACGTCAACGCCGCGCCCCGCGGTGAGTTCCTTGAGCGCGTCTTTCAGGTTTTGCGTTTCATAATCAATCACATCGTCCGCGCCGTGCGCCCGGCAGATCGCCAGCTTTTCGGGCGACGAGGCGACGGCGATCACCCGCGCGCCCAGAAATTTGGCGATCTCGACCGCCGCCAGCCCTG
>JBGSLP010000259.1:0-2229 GCA_041740655.1 Alphaproteobacteria bacterium | reverse complement strand
GGCGCGCCGACGCGAGCCGCCGGATAGTCCGCAGCGCGCGTTGAGCCGGGCCGAGCGCATCCGCATCTGCTTTCCGTCGGACGGCGGCTGGGATGAGGAAAAGACGCTGGAGCGTTTCGAACTCCTTTACGGCGCCGGTCTGGTAGCCGAGGCGCGCCGCGATGGACGCGAAGCCGCCAACGAGTGGCAGGAACTGCCCAATCTTGGGGCCGCGATGCTTTTCGATCACCGGCGCATCCTTGCCACCGCAATCGGTCGCCTACGCGCGAAGATAAAATATCGACCGATCGTGTTCGAACTCATGCCGCAGGACTTCACACTGTATGAAATGCAGCGAACCGTCGAGGCCATATCCGGCGCGCACATCCACAAACAGAATTTCCGCCGACTGGTCGAGACCTCGCGGCTGGTTGAGCCGACCGGGCGGGTCAGGACGGCGACCGGCGGACGACCCGCGAAAGTCTACAGATTTCGCCGTGAAGTATTGCTGGAGCGTCCATCGCCCGGAGTACGTGTGCGCTCGGTGAAATGACCGCGTTAATCACCGCAATTAACAGTCTTTGGCAAATCCATCGAGCAGCGTCACAAATTTCTCCGGACAAATCGTCGCCGCCATTTTCTTTTGCATGAAAATGTGTTACACAATAAACTCTGATGCAAACGGTCGACACTCGCATTTCGACGTGGGCGTGGGATCTAGCGAAATCATCGGGTATCGTTAAGTCGTGGAGCGCTGGTGGCAAGCGCTTTCCTTTGGTTTCTGGCATCGGACATGGCGGCGGCCTGGGGGCAGACCTCGCAATTGGTTAAGATGGCTACAGCGAAAACGCTGGGCAAAATGATTCGTCGGTTGGGGTGCTGACGCGGCGCAACTGGTGTTCGCACCAGAAAAACAAGTGAGAACGAGTATGATGGATAAGAAGAAATCGCTTCAGCGGAACGGCTTCAAGACGAACGAATACATTGTCTATCCGACCCATGGAGTGGGCCGAATCGTCGCGATTGAAGAGCAGGAAATCGCCGGCCACAAGCTCGAGTTGTTCGTCATCACTTTCGACAAAGACAAAATGACCCTGCGCGTTCCAACCGGCAAATCGGCCGCAGCGGGTATGCGCAAGCTTGCGGATGACGGCATCGTCGACAAGGCGCTTGAGACCCTCAAGGGTCGCCCACGGGTGAAGCGCACGATGTGGAGCCGCCGCGCTCAGGAATATGAGGCAAAAATCAACTCTGGCGACCTCATCGCGATTTCGGAAGTCGTGCGCGATCTCTATCGTTCGGAAAGCCAGCCAGAGCAGTCCTACTCGGAGCGCCAGCTTTATGAATCCGCGCTCGACCGCGTCGTGCGCGAGCTTTCGGCCGTACAGGATGTCGACGAGTCGGTCGCACAGCAACGCATCATCGAGGCGCTGTCGAAGAACAAGCATATGCGCCGTCTGCTTATCGAGGAAGAGACGCAGGACGAAGCCGCCTGATTTCAGCTTTTCATGTAGGCGCGCAGCTTTATTTAGAAAGTTGCGCGCCTTCAATTCCATCGACAGATAGAATTTCGATTTGCTCCGGATAGGCAATCTGCATCGCGGGGCCTTTGCGATATATAAGCCACCCTCGCACACGGATTGTCCGCCCCTTCAGCCTGGCAGGGCCGAGGGCAGGCGTTTTAAAAAGCTTTGCCGTTCTCGCATCAACAATCACGCTGAATGAAGACTTGCCCTTGCCTCTGAACGTCAGGGTCACTCCTCCACGAGCCTCAGCCGCGTCGGTGACCTCACCTTCAACGAGCTGAAAAGTGCCGATGAGGCCCCGCAACACTGCCTCGTCCTTCGTGATGCGGACAGCGAACAGGCCCCTCCCCCAGAACCCCGCGCCCTTTTTCCGCGCCTTATCCTCCTCACTCAGCAGATTTGGCGCGCAACCTCGCGCTTCAATTGGCATATCGACCTGTGCAAGACCCAAGTCGACAAGCCGGGTCTGTAGCGATCCTCCTCGCGCATGATCCTCGATCTCGACAAACGCGAGATGGCGTCCATAACGGTCGGTTTTCCTCCCGGCATGCTTAAGCTTGATTTTCTTGCCAAGCGCATGCTGGACGAGCGTTTCGCGAATGATGGTATCGGTGTTGATTGGCACGCCGCCATGCAGCGAGAACTGCGGGAAACGCAGGCCAATAAGCTGCACGACCCGCGCGTCATCGAGCACCAGCAGTTGCGGCTCCACGATCTCAACCAC
>JBGSLP010000258.1:0-3881 GCA_041740655.1 Alphaproteobacteria bacterium | reverse complement strand
CCCCTCGACATCAACCCCGCAAGCCATCGACCATCCGCGACGCAACAGGCGCAACAATCCCGCTCGCCCGTGTTCTGCAGTTAGCGCACAATGACGGCAGCCAATGGCACAATCACGACGGCTCATGAATAAGACGGGTTAAGTATTTAGAACGACGGCCACCAAAGTAACCGCCAACGCGGGAAACCCGAACCAGATCGCCTTCTTGAGAGAAGCATATTTTCCGACGCAGACCTTGGATACGTCGAAGCAGTGTTTCAAACGCGCTTCTGTGATTTCGGCCGGATCGTGTGCGGCCACTTCGCTGATATAGCTTGAGGCATCGCCTTTCGCGGCGACCGATCCAAAGAACACAATCCCCTCGCCCGATTTCGAAGCCAGCCTTGGCGCGACCACGCGGAAAGAAAAGAATGCCGAAACCACGAGGAGAAGGACAGAGGCGATAAGCGAAGCGTAGTGCCAAGACAATACAGGTGCCAAAAGCGCGTTCTTTGTTTTATCAGTTCCAATCAGATACACCAGAACACCGGAGGCAATTGTGAATGTCCACGCGGCCTTTGTATCGGCTAGCGATATGTAATTTCTGACGTACTCTTCTTGAAAATCCGCGAAGTCCGCGTGGTGATCTTCTAGAGGGGATACGGAGGATGGCACAATTTCCCCGCGGCCTGTTTCCGGTACAGCCAGCGATGGTGCGCTTCGGACCTCTTCCACGATCAGCGTGGGCGTGAGTTCGGCGCTGGCAAATTGATTCTGGTCGGTCATGCTGTCGGAACGTTCCATCGTCCGTGATAAAGCCAGAAGGCATAAGGTACGTTATTGTCGGTGTAGAACCAACCCGTCTCAGCCGTCTTAAAAGTCACATACTCAGATTGCCATAGAGCGGGCAAACCCTCGTACACTTTTGTCCCGATCAAAATGGTATTCGGATCAGCGAAGGCCAGCATTTTGCTCGCGATATTTGCCGTTGTCCCAATAGCAACTATGCCGTTGAAATCGCGGGCGACACCCACCTGCGCGATGGTTATCGGGCCGTGATAGAGGCAAATTCTGAAATCTAGCGGGAAAAGTCCGGCATTCTGAATAAGCGGATTCACAATGCTCTTTGCCGCGCAGAACATCGTGAGGGCGGCGGCGACGGCGGTCTGCTGTGAGGTTACGCCGCTTGCCGCGTTGCGGGTAAAGTAGGCCATCAGGCCGTCGCCCGTGTTCTTCTCCACAGTGCCGCCATAGTCGAGAACGATGCGGATCATCTCGCTGAAAAACAGCGAGAGGACGCGGAGATTATTCTCCTGCTCCGTATCTGTCCAAGACGGGCGGCTCGAAAATTTGCTGATGTCCAAGAACATCACCGTGGCATCAATGCGGCGGCCTGCGTGAAGTGGAAGGTCGCCATTGGATGGAATAACCCGCCCTGCCGCAACCTGACTGCGCTCGCGGATTTTGTCCACCGCCGCTAAATTCCGCGCCACCTGTTTCATAAGGTAGGCCCGTGTGAGTTTGTTCGGATCGGACACAGCTATTCCACCCTGTAGACCTGATAGCCTTCTATGCCGACGTCGCTGCCGTCGAATTCGACTTCTTCACACCGCTCCAGCCATTGCACATGCACCAGCTCGTAGAGACCGCGTCCGATCCGCAATTCGTTCGCGGCGGCGGTTTGTTCGATTTTGACGGCGCGGTTTAGCGCATCGCTTGCCACTTCCGGCGCTTCGAAGCCCGTTGCGGGCACAGTGATTTTCCGCAGACGCGCCGCGCCGCAATCGGCTCCCACCCGTATGCTAAGTGAGGGCAATCCAGCAGCTTCCAAGGCGGGGTTTACGGACCCCCGCAGGACTGCAAGGAATGTAAGCCCAAGATCGACGGTATTGTCGCATTGAGTTGTGTAGCCCTCGCTGTCGATGATGGCGACGAAACCATCGCCTGTCGTCTTGAGGATGGCGCCGTGAAAGTGACCGACGGAGGTGGCAAGCTCCCTCAAAAAAATGTCGTATGCGCGCTCGAAGGCATCGGGATCGCGGCGACGCAGGCCACTGCTTCCGCAAATATCAACCGATAAAAAGGTCAGGAAGCGCGTCCCTCCTGCGAATGAGAGTTGCGAATGCGCGCGCGCCTTTTCTGGCGGCGCGACGTAACTTTCACCGCGAAGCTCGGCGGCGATAGCACCTTGTCTTACAGAAGCATATTCGCGGGCGGACTCAATGGACGGGGGATTGTAAATCACGGGCAAGCCGCCGAACTGCGCAACGGCCATTTCCTTAACGGCATCTTCTGGAATTATCGTGCGAAGGAATTTGTCGAGGTAGTGACGTTCGCCGTTCACTTCTAGAATCGAATAACGCCTCTTGTTGGGCTGAACGCGAACGGCAACGATCTGGGTTGTTTCATCTGATCGAGTTGGCTCGATCTCGAAATCGAACCGCGCGCGCACCTTGCCTGCCTCGTCTTTGTCCCGCCAATCGTTATCGCGATCTGTCGCCATGCGTCACGCATACCGCCTCAGCACGAAATACCATAACTGATTCACTTTGTAATTAGGCCTCTGGTCCCAGTATTCATCGTTGCGCGACACGTCGGGCAAAATCTAAACGTCGGTTTTTGAGAAGACTCGCCGTTCAACATTTCATTTCGGAACGGCCACTTAGTCCCCAACGCTGCCGTCCCACCTGAACCGAAGCGATATCAGCTTTCCGGAAGTCGGCGGAGAAGCCTGTCTGACCGAGATGAGGGCGCAAAGCTGACATCGAAGCCACATCTCGTCTTTTCTATCTTGTCGCCGAGCACAGAAAAACAGCCGGTTTCCCCTTGGCCTGAAAAACGCGAAAAAGTGCGCGGCTCCAGAAATACACAGAAAACAGCCAAAAATCACGATTCTGAGCGGAAAGTCTTTTTTGTCAAAGCCGACGAAGTGGAAAGAGTTTATTGTATCTGGAAAAACTTTATTGTCTCACAACAAGCAATGTAGTGAGACAAAAAAGACTTGCCGTTTCAGTCACGGATTTGCGCCGTTCCGGATGGTCGAATTGACAATAGAGTTTGTCCACTTTTCCGCTTTCTGGGACATTTTGTCCATTCAGAGCCTTATTACAGGCACGATTGTGACAATAGAAACTTTCCATTTCTCGATGATCAATCAGCGTTAAATATTGTTCTTTTTCATTGCTTTGCAAATTCCTGGGTCTTCTCAAAAGCATAGAATCAGGCCGCCCCTCCCTTCACAAGAAGGCTCAATCTAAGGGCGCGCTCAAAATGCCCTTGCCGCAACGACGCGTCCGTCGATCAATCGGACCTCTGGCGGTGCTGCCAATTTCAGTGCTGGTTGGGATTGGCATTTTCCATCCACCAGATCGAACACATAGCCATGCCAAGGGCACCGGATTGAGCCGTCAATCACTGGAGCCGCGTCCAGCGGACCGAGCCAATGCGGACAAATAGTGGAATGCGCGATCAGGGTACCTTCGAGGTCGATCAGTCGGAACATGGCTCCGCCGAATTCAAACGGCATCGGAAGCATGGCGCGCACGGCCTGCTCCGCGCCAAGGTCGAGGGCCGGCGCAGTGCGATCCGGTGTTGTCCTGCGTGCCAATGCGCGCTCTCGCGCCTGCATCATGACCTCGTCTTCGTCCCACAGCTTGGCATAGGCCGCACAATAGGCCTCGCCCAGCGCTTCAAGCCGGTCCGGCCGTATTTCCGGAAGATGGAATTCGACCGTGACATCGACGAGGTTCGTGTCGATTGGCTCGAGCGCAACGCGTATTTCGGTGCCCTTGGTGCTGCCCTTGATGGTTGTCGATACATAGCGGCCGGCCGCGCGATCAGCGCGCAGCTCGATCCGCTGCGGAGTGCCGCCCCGAGCGGTCAGGTCGACCCGCCAGCCCCAC
>JBGSLP010000257.1:0-5393 GCA_041740655.1 Alphaproteobacteria bacterium | reverse complement strand
ACTGCTGGCCGGGGCGCATGATGAGCGGGTGGTCGCGTGACAGTGTCTGGATGTAATACAAGTTGCCGTAATAGGTTTTGTATTCGGCATCGTTGGTCACGTCGTCGACGGATGGCGCCAGCAGCGCCGCGGCGATCGGGCCGGTTCCGCCTACGCCGACGACCAGATTTATCCCCATTCCCGCGATGATGAGGCGACGCACGCGGCCAGGGTGCGCGATGGCCAAAAACGTCGCGATCCGGGCGCCCATCGAATAGCCCATGACATCAGCAGACGCGATACCCAAATGATCCATCAGCCGACGCGCGTCCTCGGCCATCAGCGGCGCGCCATACGCGGCATCGTCATACAGTTTTTCGCTGTGACCATGCCCGCGATTGTCGAACGCGATAACCCGCCGCCCGGCGCTTTTAAGTGTCTCCACCCATCCTGTGTTGACCCAGTTGACTGTGGCGTTCGATGCGAAACCGTGAATGAGGAGCACCGGATCGCCCTCCCCTTCGTCAAGGTAGGCGATCTCGACCCCGTCCGAATTGAAGCTTTGCATGGGTGCTCCTTCGCGCTCAAGCCATTGTGAGTTCAAGGCGCGTGTGTTGCGCCTATGATCCGGCAAAACTTCTGTCTTTATGAGGCAAATCGGATGCGGACCGCCAGCACGTTTTTCATCTCGATGATGATCGGGTCAATCCTGTTGTTTGCGGGGGCTGCGCGGGCCGATGAGCCGCTGTTGACCGGCAAGGCGCTGGTGCAAACGCTCAAAGCGGGCGGCCTGAATATCTATTTCCGTCATGCCCGGACCGACTGGTCGCAGCGCGATCAACGCAGTGAAGCGCTGGCGGATTGCAAGCTTCAACGCAATCTGTCGGAGGAAGGGCGCGCGGACGCCAAACTGATCGGCGAGGGCATGAAAGCGCTCGCCATACCGATTGGCAAGATTGTCTCAAGCCCTTATTGCCGTTGCCGTGAGCATGCCGAGATCGCATTCGGACGGGTGGAAACGTCGGAGGAAATCGCCCAGCTTCTGGGCGAGCCCGAAAACCGCGAGCGTCGCACGCTGGCGCTGCGACGCATGTTGGGTGAAACACCCGCGGAGGCCAACACGGTGATTGTCGGGCATCAGGCGAGCCTTCGCGCCGCTGTCGGCATTGCTCTCGCGGAGGGCGAGGCCATCATATTTCGGCCCGGCGCGAGCGGCGGCGTCATGATCGGTCGCGTGAAGCCAAATGAGTGGGCGGCCTTGCTCGCCGCCCGCTGACTTGTCTGCAAATACTAAGCAGCCAACTTGCAGGCATGACCGATAGACTCGACATGCCGGTGGTCTGTGCCGCAACAGCCCCCAAGCACGGTGATATGCGGAAATTTGCGCCGGATTTCAGCATATTGTCCGCCAAGCTCCTCCGGGTTTCCAATGTCGAGGTCAGGCGAGCTATCCAGTTCGGCATGGCTGCGCGACGATGAATTGGCGCGGATGCCCTTAAGGCGTGATACCCAGGGCGCATCGGCATCAAGGACGTTAGCAAAATGCGTCGGGTGTGCGCAGTTGATCATATAATAAGCGGGCCACAAATCAGTGGCCAACTCGACAGCCTCGATTGCCTGTCCAAGCGTTTCGCCGGATGGCAGTAGGCCATCGGTTTCCAAAGTAAATGAGACGACGCACGGCATGTCCGCCGCCTTCGCCGCACGGGCAAAACCTATCCCCTCATTGATGTTCGTCAGTGTGTAGGCCGAGACAAAATCAGCGGCGGTGTCGGTGAAAACGCCGATTTGCCAGGCGTGATAGTCCGCCGCCTCGTCCGCGCTCATGATCTGATCGGCCTTATAACCGTCGCCGCGCGGGCCGATGCAGCCGCTGATAGGCATCAGCGAAGTCGGCGTTTCATACCGATCGCGCAACTCCTCAAGCATGACGATCGCTGCGCGATTGATCTCCGCCAACTTCGTGCGATCGTAGCCAAGCTTCGCACCCCAATCGGGATTGGCCCGCCATGTCGGCGGCTCAAGGAGAAAGCCCGTCTTATTCCTCAGACCGATTGCGATGTACTTTTCATAATATCGAAGGAGCGCTTTACGCCCCTTTTCGGTTTCCAGAAGTGGAAAAGACGCAAAGCACGGCAGGTCCCAACCTTCGTGAAAAATCAGTGTCGTCTCCAGGCCGCCGTCGCTCAAAAATAAGCCGCCATCCAGTTGCGGCAGGCGCTCGCGATATTTCCTCATTATGTTAATCTCCCATTGCTTCACAGCGGCTCACCGCTGGCCAAGGGAGAGTTCTGACATCAACGGGCCGAGCCGCGCCAGAGGACTTCTGGTGCGGGTTTATTTGCTCGCCATTTTTAGCAGACGGCCTGCAATTCCGTTGTCAACTGCACTTGTGGTATAGTGCTGAAAGGCAATCAAGGGCGTCACGATGACTGAAACCGGCCTGAGGCGCACCGGCGATACTCGCGAGCGGCTGATGGATGTGGCCGAAGCTGCCGTGCTGGAAAAAGGGTTCGCGGCGACCTCGATTGACGAATTGATCGCCGCCGTCGGCATAACGAAAAGCGGCTTCTTCTACCACTTCCACGACAAGGGCGAACTCGCCAAGGCGCTGCTGGTGCGTTATGTCGAACGCGAGGATGCGCTTTTCGACGATCTGTTTCGCCGCGCCAGCGAGTTGAACGAGGACCCTCTGCACGGCTTCCTCGTCGGCCTCAAAATGTTGTCTGAGCTGCTGACCGATCTCCCCGCCGGGCATCCGGGCTGCCTTGTCGCCGCCTACTGCTATCAGGATCGGCTGTTCGACCGCGAGGTGCGGGAGATGAACACCGCAGCGGTTTTGAGTTGGCGCAGGCGTTTCCGGGCGCAGCTTGAGGCCATCGCCAAGCAGTACCCGCCGCGCATCGCTGTCGATCTTGATGGCCTTGCCGATATGCTTTCCGCCGTGGTGGATGGCGGCATCATCCTGTCGAAAGCTTTGCACGACCCCAGCGCGCTGCCACGCCAGGTCATGCTCTACCGCGAATTTGTCCGCGCAGTGTTTATCGGCCCTTAGGCTACAGCTTCAACTCGCCGTCATCCTCACCATCCCAATAATGGATGCGGGTGGCGCTGACCTTGATCATGATCAGCCCCTTCGTGTCGACGCCGTCCTCGAACCACTGGTCGAGGCCCTTCGTCCAATGGGCCTTGAACTCGGCCTTGTCGCGGATCAACCCAGCGTCGCCCTGCACGGCTACCATGAACATATCCTTGCCCTGAAACGCCAGTGATACCTGCGGGTCGCGCTTGATATCGCCGACCATCCGCGACTTTTCCCAGGTGAAATAGTATGAGTTTCCATCATACTCGACCTCGCCGTTATTGCTCATCGGGCGCGCGGCGATGGCGCCGCCGTCGGTTTGCGTCGACAGCATGGCGACGTCGATCTGGCGCATTCTCTTTGACAGCTCGGGCAGGGTTTTCTTTTTCACGGTCAGCTCCAATGATTCCGATTGCGGACGAAAACGCGCGTTCGCAACTTTGGTTCAGGCAGCGTGTTGCGCCGCCGACCAAGATCGGGCAGTGTTTTTAGACAACGGAAGTTACGCGAGCATTCCTTATGGCCCAGATCGGCGTCCCCCAGTTCTGCAATGACATCGGCGTGGAGAAAATCCATATTGGCGTGAAGGAATTCAAATGCATGGGCGCGCGCCCGCCGCACGATCATCCGCATGTTTATCTCGACATGGGCGGCGGCGACCAGATCATCTGCCCCTATTGCTCGACGCTTTATCTCTACGATCCGAACCTCTCCAGTAACCAGTCCGACCCGCCCTATTGCCTCTACACGGCCCCGCCGAAAGCCGCGTGAGCGCCAACGCTGCGTGCGAATGGTGAACTGTCAAAAAAAGACGGAGCCTTGAGGCTCCGTCTGTTGGTTCATAGACCTTTCGAAGTCGAGGTAAGCTCTAGTTCAGCGGAATATTGATCCAGCTTTTCGCCGTCCACGACTCCAGATCCTTATCCCCGATGCCGTCGTAAGACCCGGCCGCGCGCAACGCGACGCCGTTGGGCAACCGGATGATGACGCCGCCCTCGACTTGTCCCCTGAACTCGTCGGGGGTGACGCTACCGGTGCTAAGCTCCAGTTCGGTCTGATCGAAGTTCCAGATGCCCTTGAGCGACAGGTGCGGCTCCAGCGTTATGCCGTCCTCCCTCGTTATGCGGTATCCGAACTCCGGTCCGAATGTGAGACGGCCGATGGTTATGTCGCTGCCGTCCACGATCTGGCCGATGCTGTTCTTGAACTCATCGTTGCCCTCGTTGCCGTAAGCGACGCCGATGCTGGGCGAGATGCGCAGCGGACCGTAGAGATAGTTACCGGTCAGCGTCGCCGAGGCCAGCCAACGGTCGGTGTCGAACTCGCCCGTGCGCCGCCCGTCCACGTCGGTAAGGTCGATCTCGTTATTTGACGTTCCCCACGCGGCTCTTGCGTCGAAGAACAGGTTGTCGCGCAAGCGCACGCCGACATAGGGTCCGGCCATCCAGCCTGTGCCTTCAACCGTGCCTTTCAGGTCGTCATCGTCAATGTCTTCGTCCGTGCGGTCGATTTGCACCAGCGCGCCAATCAGCACGCCCGGAGCGATAGCGTAGTCGGCGCCGAGATAGACGATTTTGAAGTCGCCCTCACGGTTGATGCCGCCTGTTGAGTCATCGTAGCTGCTGATGTGACCCTCGATCCAGAAGTCCCAACGAGACGCCATGGACTGCGAGATGTAACTTTCCGCGCCCTCGCTGAACTGGAACCCCTCGCCTTCCTGTTCCTTTTTGGCCTGAAGCGCGCGTGCAGACCGCCGTAACTGGCTCAGGCTCATCGAGATGCGCATGTCGGCGGACTCGGCGTCGGCGGAGCCGGTGATTTTCAACGGCTCGTAGCTTCCACCGTCCTTCAGGCTTTCCTCGTGGCTGTCGTCCAGGCGGCGCAGTACGCGAGCCCGGTCGGGATCATGGCTCAGCAGGTTATCGACGCGGCGGTTGATGAACACCTTGGTGACGTCAGTCGTCTTGTCGTCTTTTTTCTTGAAGTTGGTGAAGGTGCAGACCACGGTCTGGTCCGCGCCCACATTCACGGTTACGGCGTTGCCGTTCTTGACGCCGCCGCCGCAGTCTGCGCTCTGAAGCGTCCACCCTGCGGGCAGCGCGGTTTCCTCCACAGTGTATTGACCGGCGACGAGGTTGGCGAAGACCTTCTCGCCGCCGTTCTTCAGGCTGAAACCGCCCTGTCCGGTGACGGAGAAGGAGAATTGGCCGTCGCCCCCAATTGTCACCTTGCGGACTTTCAAGGCGCCGCGTGCTTTTTTGGTATTGGTGTATGTGCATGTAACCGAGCCGCCAGCGGGAACGGTGATCGTCGCGGTTCGATCGCTCACCGA
>JBGSLP010000256.1:0-2303 GCA_041740655.1 Alphaproteobacteria bacterium | reverse complement strand
GCGTTCCGAGCCACGACTGCCTTCCGCTCTGCGCGCTGCGTCAATTGTTTACAGGGCGTTTTACAGAAAAAACTCGATATAAGATCGGCGGGTGGAGGGAACATGAATTACGAAGCATTCTTCATAAAACAGCTTGAGGGTCTGCGGCAGGAAGGTCGCTATCGCGTATTTGCGGATATCGAGCGTCATCGCGGGGAATTCCCTTGTGCAACCCAGTATCGTGACGCAGGTGCGTCGCCAGTCACCGTCTGGTGCTCTAACGACTATCTCGGCATGGGCCAGCATCCAAGCGTCCTGTCAGCCATGCATGAGGCCATTGATCGCTGCGGCGCCGGTTCTGGCGGAACGCGCAATATATCGGGCACCAATCACTATCATGTCCTGCTTGAGCATGAGCTCGCGGACCTGCATGGCAAGGAAGCCGCCCTCCTCTTTACATCGGCCTATGTGGCGAATGACGCGACGCTGTCGACGCTGGTGAAGCTCGTTCCCGGCACCGTCATCTTCTCGGACGAGAAAAATCACGCATCCATGATCGCAGGCATTCTGCGCGGCGGCGGCTCCAAGGAAGTCTGGCGGCACAACGACATCGCCGATCTGGAAGCCAAGCTGAAGAAATACCCGAAAGGCACGCCAAAGATCATCGCTTTTGAGAGCGTTTATTCGATGGACGGCCATATCGCACCAATCGCCGCAATTTGCGATCTTGCGGAAAAATATAACGCGCTAACCTATCTCGATGAAGTGCATGCGGTTGGCATGTACGGTCCTCGCGGTGGCGGCATCGCAGAGCGCGAAGGCGTGATGGATCGCGTGTCGATCATTAATGGCACGCTCGCCAAAGGTTTTGGCGTCATGGGCGGCTATATTGCGGCGAGCAAGGCGTGCTGCGATGCGATCCGCTCCTACGCGGCCGGTTTTATTTTCACGACCTCAGTGGCGCCTGCGATTGCCGCTGGAGCGCTCGCGAGCATTCGTCACCTCAAGGCGTCCAATGTCGAGCGCATGGCGCACCAGGAGCGCGCGCGCACTTTGAAGCAGCGCCTCACCGCCGCCCGTCTGCCCGTGATGGAAAACCCGAGCCATATCGTTCCGGTGATGGTCGGCGACCCCGTGCATTGCAAGGCTGTGACCGACGTATTGCTCGACAATTATGGAATTTACGTTCAGCCGATCAATTATCCGACCGTCCCCAAGGGCACGGAGCGGATGCGGCTGACGCCATCGCCCGTCCACACGGACGCTCAGATGGACCATCTGGTCAGCGCCTTCACCGAGCTATGGCAGGCCTGCCCTGTCGCGAACGGCCATTACGTGAGGCTGGCGGCAGAGTAAGAAAGCGGCGGCGCGCTCTCCCAAAGAGCCGCCGCTCACTACAATCTGGTTAGTTTACTTTTTTCTCGTTGCTCATCGGCGCCGTAGTGCCTGGGGAGGCGCCGACAGTGCCCGGCGAGTGCTGGGTCATCCCCGGCTTTGCGCCCTGCGCTGATTTTCCGTCTTTACCATCCTGAGCCATAGTCGGTTTGCCCTCGGTCTGACGCTGCACGTCCTGCGCGCTCGTCGCCTTATCGCCAACCGCGTTGTTCATGCCGCCAACCGTGCCCGGGTCCATTTTCTGGCCGCTTTGGGTGCTGGCTTTACCGTCAACTGTTGACTGTGTTTTATCGCCCGCGCCCGGCTGCGCATGCGCGGCTGTGAACGCTGCGCCCATAACGATGGCCGGCAGCAAGACTTTGATCAAAGATTTCATGGTTTCTCTCCCTGTTTAAGGTAAGAGAACGTTTCGTAGACCGCCGATGTTCCGAGGAGAGGCATCGGAGACCCTTAGCGGCCCGATGTGAAACGCTGAATTGACCTTCTGCCAACCGGAACATTCCATCGCGATGGCGGGCAATAAAAAACCGGATGCGGCAGGACCACACCCGGTTTTTGTTCATTTGCTAACTTAGAAAGCGATTGAGCTTGGCGCCGGAAGCGATGCCAACTCAACCCGACAGTCTTAGTACAGCGGGTTGTCGCGAGCTGGAGCCAGACCGTGCTTGACGCCCCATTCGAACCAGTTGTCGACGACCGTGCCGGTGAGCAGGATGCCGATGCCGCCTGTCAGCGTGACCAGAACCGCAAACCACCAGGCCCAGCGATGGATCGACTCGGCCGAGGCATTGAAGCCCATGGTCCAGCGCCAGAAGAGAGCGCCGCGTTCAAAAGCCGTTCCGCGGTCGACGATCTGTTCGATTTCGCGCTCGCCGCCGTACCGGCTCATCGCCAGAACAGTTGCTGCGTGCATGGCGAACAGGAGTGCG
>JBGSLP010000255.1:0-5133 GCA_041740655.1 Alphaproteobacteria bacterium | reverse complement strand
AGCGAGCCGACCTCGACCATCATCTTGAACGATTGACCGAGGAGAAAATCGCCCACGAGCACGCTCGCCTGATTGCCCCACACCAGCCGCGCGGTGACCTTGCCGCGCCGCAGGTCGCTCTCATCGACAACGTCATCGTGGAGCAAGGTCGCCGTGTGCATGAACTCGACGCTCGCGGCGAGCTTCACATGCCCGAGCCCCTCATAGCCGCACAGCTTCGCGGATGCGAGCGTCAGCATCGGGCGCATGCGTTTGCCGCCGGAGTCGATCAGGTGCCGCGCAAGCTCCGGGATGAGGTCCACATCGGACCGCGCTTTCTCCAGAATAATATCGTTTACGCCCGCCATGTCTCTGGCGGTGAGCCGCAAAATAGGCTCCAGCGCCTCGGCGCCGTCGCGCGGCTCTTCCCTGGTTGCGAGCACCCCCACAGACAAACCTCCCTGACTTCTCATATTCGTTCTATCATTATATCGAGGGGTGCGAGAACGCGGTCAAGCTGTTAGCGTTGTCACAGGCAAGCGGATCATCGGAAAAGGCGGATTTATGAGGGAGTTGTGCGTGACGGATGATATGGTTTTGAAATCATACATCGAAGCGCTGCTCAAGGACGCGAGTATCGGATATTTCGTCGCCGATGAAATGATGCAGACCATGTATCCGGCGGCCGGCATATGGGCCCACCGCTTTTTTGTCACCGAGGAAGACCTTCCCGCCGCCGTCGCATTGCTGAAGGCCGCGGATATAGAACGCGCGCTGTGACCGCCGAACCGGCCATGCACGACGACCTGACGGAGGACGCTTTTCTGGGGGCACGCGTAACGCTGCTCCAACCGAGACACGGACCGCGCGCCGGACTTGATGCTGTTTTCCTCGCCGCCGCCTGCCCGGTCGATCCGTCGGCAGCCGCGCGATGCCTGGATGCAGGCGCGGGCGTCGGCACGGTCTCGATGTGCCTTGCTCACCGCGCGCCTAAGGCTGTGATTACTGGCGTCGAAATCGACGCGCAGCTCGCAGCGATATTCACAAGAAACGCGCTTGCCAACGGCGTGGAAAGCCGTGTTTCGGTCATCGAGGGCGATCTGACGCAGCCATTCAAATTGCTTGAGGAGAAAAGGCTGCGCGCGAACAGCTTTGACCACGTGCTGTCTAACCCGCCCTTTTTCACAAGCGGCAGCGTGCGCGCGCCGCTCAACACCGCCGTCGAGCGCGCCCATGTCAGCCAAGAAGGCGAGCTTGACCTCTGGTTCCGGTTTTTCGCGGCCTGCGCGGCGCCCAAGGGGACGCTGACCGTCATTCACCACGCGCAGGCGCTCCCCGATCTCCTGAAAGCCGCTGACGGGCGTTTCGGAGGCTTGTGCATTTTTCCGCTCTTCCCGCGCGAGGGGGCGCCCGCCATCCGCGTGCTTATTCAGGGGGAAAAAGGCAGCCGCGCGCCGATTTCAATACAATCCGGCATGATCCTGCATGACGCCTCCGGCGCGTTCACGCCCGAGGCGAAAGCCATTCTGCGCGACGGAGCCAGCCTATCCCTTACCTGACTCTTTCCCTTGCCTGATATGCCGCGGCTCGAATTCTTGCATGCATCGCGAGCATAGCCATTTATTAACCGAGTTCGGCTATTCATTCTGAAGCGCCGCCCGACACCCGCGTTCAAAGTCAAAGATTGTTTGATGACACCCACCGACCAGAAATCTTCCAAAGGCGTGCTAGGCTTTGTGAAAAACATTCTCCCGAGCGCCCTCTGGGATAGCAGCCCAGTTGTGCCGGTCATTCGGCTTACCGGCGTCATCGGCGCAGCGGGGGCGTTGCGACAAGGTCTTTCGCTGGCTTCGTGCGCTAATGCGATCGAGCGGGCGTTCAATACGTCGAAAGCGCGTGCGGTCGCCATTCAGATCAATTCGCCCGGCGGGTCGCCCGTGCAGTCGCGACTGATTTTCCAGCGCATTCGCGCGCTGTCGAAGGAAAAATCACTGCCCGTGCATGTGTTCATCGAGGACGTGGGCGCGTCCGGCGGTTACTTGCTGGCGCTGGCGGGCGATGAAATATACGCCGACCAATCGTCCATCGTCGGCTCCATCGGCGTTATTTACGCCGGCTTTGGCTTTACCGAACTGATCGACAAGATCGGCGTCGACCGGCGTGTCTATACGTCCGGCGAGAAAAAAATGGCGCTGGACAGCTTCCAGCCGGAAAATCCGGACGACATCGCGCGGCTGAAAAACCTGCAGGCGATCATCCACAAGGATTTCATCGACCTCGTAAAGGACAGGCGCGGCAAGAAGATAGAGGCCGCTGGCGATCAGTTGTTCACAGGCGAGTTCTGGACGGGGCGACAAGCCCTTGAGCTTGGGCTGATTGATGGCATGATAGATTGTCGGACGAAGATGCGGGAGTTGTACGGCGACAAAGTGCGCCTGAAGCTGGTGTCCATGGAACGCGGACTTTTCCGTCGCCGTTCCTCGGGAGTAGGCCTCAACCTTGATCTGCCTAGCGGGGCGGATTTGGCGGATGGTGTGCTGGCGTCGGTTGAAGCGCGTGCGATGTGGGCGCGGTTTGGTTTGTAGTGCGTTGAGTGTGCGTGGCGTTGCGTAAGTGTTGAGGGCAGTTTGCGTCAGTTGGCGCGTATGAGTGAGGTTGAGTTATGCCACATGTATTAGCAGGTGTATTGGTCTGTGCTGGCGCGTATTATGCCTATAAATGGTTGCAGCGCGAGACGTTGCGGGTTGACGAGAGAATGCGCCAGGCGGAGCGCCGGGTGAAAAAGGGCCAGACCCGCTCGATGGCCGAAGCCATCAATCTGCGGCTCGACCCATCGACCGGCATTTATCTCCCCGCAGCGGAGTAGCGCTTGCAGGGCTGCATAAACAAAAGACTGAATCCCCGCCTTCGCGGGGATGACAATCTCATAGACGGCGTTTAGGGTGCGCGAAATTCGGCGTTACGTTTTGTGATCGCCGCGCGCAGGACGCCGCCCATGAACCCTTCCAAACAATCCGCGCAATTGCGGCCGGATAAATCCTTTCAAGACCTCATCCTGACCCTCCAGCAGTTCTGGGCGGCTCAGGGGTGCGTGATCCTGCAGCCATACGACATGGAAGTGGGCGCTGGCACGTTTCACCCAGCGACCGTACTGCGCGCGCTTGGCCCCCGCCCGTGGAATGCCGCCTATGTGCAGCCCTCGCGGCGGCCGAAGGACGGGCGATACGGCGAAAACCCGAACCGGCTTCAGCACTATTACCAGTTTCAGGTGATCATGAAGCCCTCGCCGCCTGACATTCAGGATTTGTACCTGCAAAGCTTGGGCGCCATCGGCATCGACATGAAAAACCACGATGTGCGCTTCGTCGAGGACGATTGGGAAAGCCCAACGCTTGGCGCGTGGGGCCTCGGCTGGGAGGTCTGGTGCGACGGCATGGAGGTGTCGCAGTTCACCTATTTCCAGCAAGTCGGCGGCTTCGATTGTGACCCTGTAGCGGGCGAACTCACTTACGGACTTGAGCGCCTCGCCATGTATGTGCAGGGCGTCGATAATGTGTACGACCTGAACTTCAACGGGCGCGACGATGCAAAGCGCATCTCATATGGCGATGTTTTCCGGCAGGCCGAGCAGGAATACTCACGCCACAATTTCGAGCACGCCGACACCGACATTTTGCTGGCCCGTTTCCGCGACGCCGAAAAAGAGTGCAAAGCGTTGCTGGCCGCTGGTGAGCCTCGCGAAGGCGCCAACGATGCGCGCCACAAGATGGTGCTGCCTGCATACGATCAGGCCATCAAGGCGTCGCACATTTTCAACCTGCTCGATGCGCGAGGCGTCATATCCGTCACCGAGCGGCAGAGCTACATCCTCCGCGTCCGCGACCTCGTCAAAGCATGCTGCGCCGCATGGCTGAAAACCGAGGCGGGCGGTGCCACAAAATGATCACCTAAGATTATGTCGAAACCTTCCTACCTATATTCAGATTACCTACGGGATGAAGCTGCCTATTCCGACGCAGAGCTCTTTTGGGAAACTCTGTTCAACGACCTTTCTGATGGCTCAGCTTTGGCGTCCGACTGGGCTACATTCGGAAGCGCATCTACTTATTTGGGAAACGGTGAAGTCTGGCATCCTGTCTATGAGGCTAGAGAATTCAACGCATTGTCGCCCATTTTGCGAAAGGTTAGAGCTAATCCGAATAAGCTTATTTTTGTGACTCAAGTTGAGGGTCCACAGCCTCCTGATGAAGAAATCACCGCTAGTGGTTGGATCAGCGCAACAACAGGCATTGGAAACTGGGATACAGGATATACAACCGGAGATGTTTGGGAACTCAGAATTTTTATTCTCTTGACGGAAGATATACTGCCAGAAGTCAAGTCATGCATTTTGTACTGGATGAGAAATGATACCTCTATTGATGATATGAAAGATTTTTTGATGCAAAATGAGAGATGGAATTAGCTTTATGGTGCAAGTTTTTCGGCGTTTCTCATAAATGGCGCAAAGGCGTCGCACCCTCCGGTCAACAAAAGCGGAGGAAAATGCGATGTCGAACCCGGATATGATCACTTTCTATCATGCGCCCAACTCGCGCGGCGCGGTCATCCGCTGGATGCTGGAGGAACTTGGCGCGCCGTTTGAGATTCACGCGCTCAATCTCCAGAAGGGCGAGCACAAGCAACCGGATTATCTCGCCGTCAATCCAATGGGCAAGGTGCCCTCCATCAAACATAAGGGCGTCGTCGTGACCGAGGTGGCGGCGATCTGCTGCTATCTGGCTGACGAATTCCCGCAAGCCGGCCTCGCGCCTGCAATCGGCGATCCCCGGCGCGGCCCTTATCTGCGATGGACATTCTTTTCGCCGGGCTGCATGGAGCCAGCGGTGTGGGACAAAGCCCTGAAGCGCGAGGCGACCAGCCCCGGCATGATCGGCTACGGCGAGTTCGACACCGTAATGGATGTCGCAGCGCAGGCCATAGCCAGGGGGCCGTATCTGCTCGGCGAAAGCTTTTCCGCCGCCGATGTCGTGTTTGGCTCGATGGTCATGTGGGGCATGATGTTCGGCATCGTGCCCGCGCGCCCCGAATTCACCGCCTATGCGGAGCGTTTGAAGCAGCGCCCGGCTCACCAGCGCGCCACCGAGGCCGATG
>JBGSLP010000254.1:0-1700 GCA_041740655.1 Alphaproteobacteria bacterium | reverse complement strand
GCGTTCGACAGGGTTGCCGATACGGCCAGAGCGGCAAGCGCGCCCGTGATGCGCGCAGAAATTCGTGACATGTGTAGTCCCTCATGACAAACAAAATGAAGTGAGAAGGCAGATCGCCGGTGAACGTTTCGATACGACGCTCTTCTAGCACCTGCGTAAACCAGTTCAAGGCTTGGCCTGTGGATGAAAATGTGCAAATTTGCGGTGTAAGAGCAGCGTCGCACGGCAGGGAGAGATTTCATGAGCATCGATATGAGCGGTGGGAATCCGAATATGGATTATGACTCCCACAAAAACACATACGCATTCTTCGGCAAACTTGTTAAATATGGTTCCGCCGTGGTTATCCTCATCGTGCTTGGCATGTACATCTTTCTTGTCTAAATCCCCGTAAACCCCGCTATCAGGCAGGGTATTTTTGAACTTTCCATAATTTTGAAGGATGCGTGATGGCCGTGATTGGTGTCGCTCCTGAGCTGCCGGGCGAAGCGCGCGTGGCGCTGTCGCCCGAAACTGTGAAAAAGTTTGTGGGGCTAGGCTTTCAGGTGAAGGTCGCGGCTGGCGCTGGCGCGCGCTCGCACTTTTCGGATGCGGCGTTTCGCGAGGCTGGCGCCGAGATCGCACCGTCAACGGCGGCCGCGCTGGAGAGCGCGGATATCGTCCTGAAGGTTGGGCGCCCCTCCGCCGAGGAACTGGCGATGCTGAAGCCCGGCGCCATGGTGGCCGCAATCCTCAATCCCTACGACGACCGCCCGGGTCTCGAAGCCCTCGCTCAAACCGGCGCGACCTCGTTCGCCATGGAATTCATGCCGCGCATCACGCGCGCGCAGTCGATGGACGTGCTGTCTAGCCAAGCCAACCTCGCCGGTTATAAAGCCGTGATCGACGCGGCGGCGCATTTCGAGCGCGCGATGCCGATGATGATGACCGCAGCGGGCACGGTTCCAGCCGCGCGCGTGTTTGTCATGGGCGTGGGCGTTGCGGGCCTGCAGGCAATTGCGACCGCGCGGCGGCTGCAGTCAGTGGTGACGGCGACGGACGTGCGCCCGGCGGTGAAGGAGCAGGTGAAATCGCTCGGCGCCAAATTCATCGCGGTTGAGGACGAGGAATTCGCGCAGGCCGAGACGGCGGCGGGTTACGCCAAGCCGATGTCCGAGGGCTATCAGAAGAAGCAGGCGGAACTGGTCGCCAGCCACATTGCCGCGCAGGATATCGTCATCACCACGGCGCTTATCCCCGGTCGCCCGGCACCGCGGCTTGTGAGCACCGCAATGGTGGAGAGCATGAAACCCGGGTCGATCATCGTCGATCTGGCGGCGGAGCGCGGCGGCAACTGCGAACTCACTAAAGCGGGCGAGATCGTCGAGCACAACGGCGTGCGCATTATGGGGCTGCTGAATCTGCCTAGCCGCGTGCCGGGCAATGCGTCCAGCCTTTACGCGCGCAACCTGTTCGCGTTTATCGAGACGCTGTGGGACAAGAAAACCAAAACCATCGCCATCAATTGGGACGACGAAATCGTCAAGGGCACGCTCATCGCGCGCGATGGCCAGATCGTTCACCCCAGCCTGACGGGAGCCAAAGCATGAGCATTAAAACCATACCCCGTCATTGCGAGGAGCGTAGCGACGCGGCAATCCAGGATCGGAAGATGAGCAATGGATTGCTTCGCTTCGCTCGCAATGACGCGCTTAGGTTCG
>JBGSLP010000253.1:0-1886 GCA_041740655.1 Alphaproteobacteria bacterium | reverse complement strand
CGCATTCGCTTCCGGCGCGGGGGCCAGAGTGGCAGCCGCCGCAACCGCCGCACCGCCCAACAACGCCTCGCGCCGTGTCAATTTGATTTCTGAGTTTGTCATGAGGTCTCCCGCCTGTTTTGTTTTCAATAACCAGTAGCGATGCGGATGCGTTAACGCTGAAGCATCGGCTGCGCCTTATCGACGAATTCCTTTGTGCCTTCGCCGTCCCCCTTGCGGAGGGTTTCCATGGGGTGGGGCACGTCGAGGCCGCGTTGCGCGGCGGGGCGTGCAGCAATCGCATCGATCCAGCGCGTCATGTTCGGATAAGCGCTGATGTCATCGACGCCCGACCATTTGTGCGTGCGCGCCCAGCACCAGTTGGCGATATCGGCGATGGAGTAGTCCGCGCCGCCCAGCCACTCCGCCTCACCCAGACGCCGGTCAAGGACGCTGAAAAGCCGCTTCGTTTCGTTCTGATATCGGTCGATGGCGGGCTGGTATTTTTCGGGCCAGTAACGGTAAAAGACGTTTGCCTGCCCCATCATCGGCCCGACGCCGCCCATCTGAAACATCAACCACTGCATGACGACGCTGCGCCGCTTTACGTCGGTGGGCAGCAGCATGTCGGCTTTTTCGGCGAGGTAAATGAGGATGGCGCCCGACTCGAACACCGCGAAATCGCCCGCGTCCTTGTCCACGATGGCGGGAATGCGCCCGTTCGGATTGATCTTGAGAAACCATTCCTCTTTCTGCGTCATCTTCGAGAGGTCGTGGGCATGGACGGTATAGGGAAGCGCGACTTCCTCCAGCATAACCGAGGCCTTATGGCCGTTCGGCGTGGCGGCGGTGTAGAGATCGATCATGGTCGCTCCAACAGTTCAAGATATGCGAACAATAGCGACTTCACTACGCATGCAGGTCGCGAGCGTCAAGTTACGTATTTGTGACGCCACCGGCGGTTTGGAAGGTCAGCGTTTCAGATAAAGAGGAGTATAACGGAGAAAGCCACACCCGCGCCGAGCACGTAGTTGACGATCCGCAGCGTCGCCGGGTCTTGGATCAGTCGGCGAATGGCCATGCCGAAGCCGCACCACAAGCTTGCGGACGGCAGGCAGAGCGCGGCGAAAACTGCGGTGATGGTCAGCAATTCCGCATGATAGTCGCCACCGACTGTCGTGAAGGCGGGCACGGCGCTCAAAACCATCGTCCACGCTTTCGGGTTCACCCACTGAAACAGCGCGGCCTCCGTAAAGGTCAGCGGTTTTGCTGTCGCCGCCCCATCCGCCCCGCCAGAATTCGCCACGCGCCACGCCAGATAGAGCAGATACGCCGCGCCAGCCCATTTCAGCGCTTCGTGCAAAAACGGATAACGGATAAACACCTCGCCAAGCCCCAGTCCTACGGCCAGGGTCATCAGTGGAAATCCGGCTGTGATGCCCAGCATGTGCGGCACTGTCTTGCGATATCCGAACGCTGCTCCGGACGCCGTGAGCATGATGTTATTCGGCCCCGGCGTGAGCGAGTTGGCGAGCGTGAACAGGATTATGGGCAGCACGTCCATCATCGCTGCGACATAGCATGATCAGGGCGCGCGTGTAACGGCCGCAGCCATGCAGGAACGCATGGGAGGTCGTCGTTTCGGTAAGCGGTCAGGGATAGAGCCGCGACTTGCGCCATTCGTCGCCGGGTGCGTCGCGCCGGAAAACGATCCGGTCGTGCAGACGGAACTCGCCGTCCTGCCAGAACTCGATCTCGCTCGGAATGATGCGGAAGCCCGACCAGTGCGGAGGCCGGGGTATGTCTCCGCCAGCGTGCTTCGCTGTCAATTCGGCGACGGCTTCTTCCAGCACGGCGCGGCTTTCGAGCGGGCGCTATTGCTGCGAGGCCCATGCGCCGATTCGGCT
>JBGSLP010000252.1:0-5718 GCA_041740655.1 Alphaproteobacteria bacterium | reverse complement strand
GTAAAGCCCGTTCATGAGGCGCAGAGGGCGAAATTCCTCCTCCGACAGCGCGCCCGTCAGCCGTCGCTCGACCTGGCCGCGGAACTGAGCCACCCGTTCCCGGACGAACCGCGCGTCAAAGGCGTCATATTGATACATCGCAACCTCGCTTAGGCAGCCTGCCGTTCGATAAATGCTTTAAACGGCGTAACACCGTCCGGGTCGACGGCGTCCGGCCAGAATGACGGGCGGGCGCGGACGCGCATCTTTTCGCGGTAATGCGTTGGATAAGGCTGGCCGTTCGCATCGAGTTCCACGTCCACGAGGTAAACGCCGACAACCTCGTTCGAGCGCTCCGACGCTTGACCGAGCGCCATCAGCGCGTCTGCTTCCTCGGGCGTGCGGGCGACGCTCGCGCCGCGCAGGTCGGATCGCCACACGCCGTCCGTCGTAAGAAAAACCGAATATCCGCCGAGCAGCTGGTTGGCGGTGAGAATTTTGGGCGCGTTCTTTTTTGACATGGGAACTCTACAACCTATCAATCTTGCGCAATGGTCAGTTTCAAGCCGTCGAGACTATCGTCCCAGATGAGCTGGCATGCGAGGCGCGATGTATCATGCAAGACGGGGATTTCATCCAGCATGTCGATTTCTTCGTCGCGGGCCGGATGCAGGCGCGCTACCCATTGCTCGTCCACGATCACGTGGCAGGTCGCGCAGGAGCATGCTCCGCCGCATGTCCCCTCGATGCCGACCTTGTAGTCGCGCAGGATTTCCATCACGCGCCATCCCTCGATCGCCTCCAGATGATGCGTTACGCCCCCACGGTCGGTTACAACGATGACACCCATATCGTGCCGCTGCTCCTGCGACTGCTCAAAACACGTTCACGCCATCGGCGCGGATTTAAGAAAGGTTTGCGCCGCCGTTGCAAAACGGCCTATCAAGGCGCATGTTGTTCGTTATACAGAACGCATCGGAATGTGAGGATTGGGCTAAGAAATGTCAATAAAAAAACCGATGAGCGAGGGAGAGCCTCTGGAGGTGTCCGAAAAACTGGGCAAGACCATCAAGCGCCTGCGCAATGCGTATAATTATTCGCTTGGAGACCTGTCCGAACAGTCCGGCGTCGCCAAATCCATTATTTCGCAGATTGAGAAGAACGAGACCAACCCGACTCTATCGACGCTGTTCAAGCTCTCCCGCGCGCTCAACTCGCCCATCGAGGATATGCTCAAAGGCGATGACAGCCCGGCGCTGGTCGAAAAGCTGGGGCCATCCGGCACCCCGTTGCTGATGAGCGACGACGGCAAATGCCGTCTGCGGATCGTCGGCTGGATCAAGGTTATCGAACTGGTGCAGACCTATTACTTCGAGGCCGATGAGGGCGGTGTACTGGATAGCGATCCGCATCCGACAGGATCGATTGAAAATCTCACGGTTCTTCAGGGGCAGGTGGAGATCGCGGTTGGCGATGAGAAATTCACGCTTTGCGTCGGCGAAACCGCGCGCTACCGCGCCGATCGTCCGCACCGGATCGTCAATATCGGGGCTGGAAAAGCGGCAGCGATCATGGTCAATCTGCTCGGCCCGGTGGCCGCTGCGGGGCAGTCCCTGCGCGTTTCGGGGGATTAGCTGGCAGGAGCCCCGGCTCGTTGCGCCGCATCCGCCTCGATCCGCGCCACCATGGAGGCAAGGCCATTCGAGCGCTGCGGGGTCAGGTGATCCTTCAGCCCCAGCTTGGTGAAGGTTTCCTGCGCATTCAGCTTCAGGATTTCGCCGGGTTTGCGTTGGGAGTAAAGGGCGATCAGGATCGCGATCAGGCCGCGCACGATATGGGCGTCGCTGTCGCCGCGAAAATTGAGGCGGTCGGCCTCGCCCGCGCCGGGTTCGGTCACGAGCCACACCTGACTGGCGCAACCGCGCACCTTGTTGGCCTCCGTGCGCTCGTCCGGCGAGAGCGGTTCAAGCGTCTTGCCGAGTTCGATCAGGTAGCGGTAGCGGTCTTCCCAATCGTCGATGAAGTCGAAATTTTCGATTATCTTTTCGATGGAATTTGCGTTTAAGTCGGACACTTCTTCCCGCCTTCGATCTCGGTTGATTGTCACACTCTTGAAATAAGGATGCGGTTTATGGTTTAAAAGGCGCGTCGGCGCTAGAGGGACATCGTGGAGCTGCCAATCGATACGGATACGGAGAGAAGGCAATACCGGACGTTATTTTTATCCGATATTCACCTTGGCACCAAGGCCTGCCAAGCGGAACACCTTCTTGAGTTTTTAAAATATTACAATGCGGACACCATATTTCTGGTCGGGGATGTGATAGATTTCTGGCGAATCAAGTCCAGCCCGTATTGGCCCCAGTCGCACAACGACGTCATTCAGAAGCTGCTGCGGAAAGTGCGCAAAGGCTCGCGCATCATATATATCCCCGGAAATCATGACGAGGATTTGCGCGCCTATTGCGGCCAGCATTTCGGCGGCATCGAGTTCAAGCTTCAGGACATGCACATCACGGCTGACGGTCGCAAATTTCTCATCATGCACGGCGACGAGTTCGATGTGGTTATTCGTTATGTGAAGTGGCTGGCGTTTCTGGGCGACTGGGCTTATGTGGCGGCGCTGGGCGTGAACACGACATTCAACAAAATCCGGCGGCAGTTCGGCCTGCCATACTGGTCGCTCTCCGCCTACCTGAAATACAAGGTGAAGAAGGCGGTTAATTTCATCGGCGACTTCGAGACGACGCTCGCCTCCGAGGCGCGGCGCCAGGAGGCCGACGGGGTGATTTGCGGGCATATCCACCACGCGGGCATGCGCGATATCAACGGCATCACCTATATCAACACCGGCGACTGGGTTGAAAGCGTCACCGCCGCCGCCGAAAATCACGACGGCAGCTTCGAGATCATCCGCTGGAGCGAGATCATGCAGACGATGGAGGCCGAAAAGCCGATTCAGGACGCGGTGGCCGCCTGAATGCGCATTCTTGTCGCGACGGACGCATGGCGGCCGCAAGTCAACGGCGTGGTTCGCACCTACGAGAAAACGGCCGTCGAAATCGAGGAGATGGGGCATGAGCTCAGTTTTCTAACCCCTGACGGTTTTCGGACGGTGCCTCTCCCCAGCTATCCCGAAATCAGGCTCGCCTTTATCCAGCCTCGTCATGTCCGCCATCGCGTCGAGGAATTTGCGCCGGATCACGTGCATGTGGCGACGGAGGGGCCGATCGGCCTTGCCGCGCGTCGGTGGTGCCAACTTAACAAGCATTCGTTCACGACGAGTTATCACACGAGATTTCCGGAATATCTCTCCGCGCGCGCGCCGATCCCGCTGTCGTGGGGCTATGCTTTCGAGCGCTGGTTCCACAATTCGGCGTCCGGCGTGATGGTGGCGACTCAATCGCTGATGGACGATCTTTCGCGGCGCGGGCTTCGTCGGCTGATGCCATGGTCGCGGGGGGTCGATACGAAACTGTTCTTTCCGCGCGGCGAGCGGCTGTTCGGCCCCGGCCCGGTTTTTCTTTATGTCGGGCGGCTTTCCGTCGAGAAAAACATTCAGGCGTTTCTGAAGCTTGACCTGCCGGGCACGAAAGTCGTCGTCGGAGGCGGCCCGCAACTGGAAGCCCTCAAGGCCGCCTATCCAACGACGATTTTTACCGGACCCAAATTCGGCGAGGATCTGGCGCGGCATTACTCTGCCGCCGATGTTTTCGTATTCCCGAGCAAAACCGACACCTATGGCATTGTCATTCTCGAAGCAATGGCGTGCGGACTGCCGGTAGCGGCCTATCCGGTGACAGGGCCGATGGACATCATCGAAAACGGCAGAACCGGCTTCGTCGACGATGATCTGCGTAAAGCCGCGCTAGCCGCCCTTGACCTGAATCGCGACGCCGCGCTTAAATATGCGCAAGAGCATAGCTGGCGGCGTTCAGCGGAGCAGTTTCTCGACAACGTCGTCAACGCCCACGCCCACGAGCCGAACTTTGTCAAACTTCGCCTGCGCAATCGCCGGAACGCCGCATGAACCCGCTTCCAACCATTGATGATGTTCTCAGCGCCGCGCGCCAGATCAAGCCATACGCCATCCATACGCCGCTTATCGAATCCGCAGTGCTGAACGAGCGGGTTGGCGCGAGGGTGTTCGTGAAGGCGGAGATTTTCCAGCGCACCGGCAGCTTCAAGTTTCGCGGCGCCTATAACGCGATATCGCGACTCAATGCAGCGGACTGGCCCGGCGGCGTCGTCGCATGCTCCTCGGGCAACCACGCGCAAGGCGTGGCGGAGGCGGCGCGGCTGTGCGGCCTGAAAGCCGTCATCGTCATGCCAGCGGATGCGCCGCGCCTGAAAATCGCGCGGACCAAAGGGGGAGGCGCTGAGGTCGTGCTGTATGATCGCGAGCGCGAGGATCGCAACGCCATCGCGCTGGCGCTGTGCAGTGAAAAGCGCGCCGCGTTCGTGCCGCCCTTCGACCATCCGATGGTCATGGCGGGGCAGGGCACAACCGGGCTTGAAATCATCAGCCAGATGGGGGCCGAAGCGGACCAGTTGGAGGCTGTTCTCGTGCCGACGAGCGGCGGCGGCCTCGCGGCGGGCGTAGGCTTGGCGGTTAAACATCACCGTCCGCAGTGCGAGGTCTACTGCGTCGAGCCTGAAGGCTTCAATGATTACGGCAGGTCGCTCGCCACGGGCGCTCGCGAGAAGAACGCGAAGCCTTCAGGCTCCATCTGCGACGCCCTGCTGGTTGGCGAGCCGGGCGAAAAGACCTTCGCGGTCAATCGCGGGCAGTTGAGCGGCGGGCTTGCGGTGAGCGACGCCGAGGCAATGCAGGCAATGGCGTTTGCATTCTACGAGTTGAAGCTGGTTCTGGAGCCGGGCGGAGCGGTTGGCCTCGCGGCGCTTCTGAGTGGAAAATATAAGCCTCGGGGTGGCGCAATCGCCGTTATAGCCTCGGGCGGCAACGTCGACCCGGCGTTATTTGCGCGGGCTATCGACGCCTAATTTGCCGATATGGCGGAAGGAGAGGCGACGCGTTGGGCCACGCCGCCTCGAATCCAGCCTTACTTCTCAGCCAGCGCCTTCGGGCACTTTTTGGTGATGAACTTGTTGATGTCCTTCAGGATGTCATTGTGGAAAATGCCGAAATTTTCCTCCATTTTTGCAGCCGTCCAGATCACCGCTTTAATCGCCGACGCCGCTTCGATATCAGTCACACCGAGCGAGGCTTCAATCGCTTCGCCGCCCTTGAACTTGATGGTCGGGCCAACGCCGAGGCTGATCGGGTACTTGGTTCCGCCCTGCTCGACTTCGCACGCTACCTTCTGTGGCGGCACCGTCAGCGTATAGTCCGCGTCCGTGATCGCGCTCACGATATTGGCGCGCGCAACCTTGACACTCACGCTGCATTTGGCGTCGCCCAGACCCCAGGAGAGCTTCTTTTCCTCGGCCTCTTTTGAAATGTCTTCTTTTGCCCAGGTTTTGGACAAGTCGCAGGCAAATTCAGGTCCGTCTTTTTTCTTTTCCGTAATGATTGTGCAGATGTCGATTTCGCACTTTTTCAGGCGTTCTTTTTCGGTCGCTTCCTGAGCAGAAACAGCGTTCGACAGGGTTGCCGATACGGCCAGAGCGGCAAGCGCGCCCGTGATGCGCGCAGAAATTCGTGACATGTGTAGTCCCTCATGACAAACAAAATGAAGTGAGAAGGCAGATCGCCGGTGAACGTTTCGATACGACGCT
>JBGSLP010000251.1:0-4487 GCA_041740655.1 Alphaproteobacteria bacterium | reverse complement strand
TTCGTCTCCATTGACAGCGGGCGATGGAGTTTCGCCCAGCCCGGCGCGCCTTACGATAAAGGCCGATTCTCAGCGAAAGCTTTACTCCCGAGCGCGCCAATCGCCAAGAGCGGCGTTGACGAGAGCCATCGCAGCGACGCCCGCCGTATCCGCCCGCATGATGCGCGGCCCGAGCGAGATAGCGCGCACGAACGGCAGCGCTGCAAGCCGCTCGCGCTCGGCTGGATCGAAGCCTCCTTCCGGGCCGATCAGGACGGCGAGCGGCCCCGGCGAAATATCAGCCAAAGCCGCAAGGGGCGACACAATGGGCGCGGCTTCATCGCAGTAGATGAGCCGACGGTTTGCATCCCAGTCATCCAGCGCCTTGGATAGCTTTATCGGCGCCATGACCTCCGGAATATTGAGAATGCCGCATTGCTCTGCCGCTTCGATGACATTCGCTTGCAACCGTTCGACATTCACCCGCTCCGCGTTGGTTCGCCGCGTCATCACCGGCCGGATCACGGATGCGCCCATTTCGGTCGCCTTCTGGACGATGTAGTCGAGTTTGGCCTTTTTGAGCGGCGCGAACAGGTAATGAATATCCGGCCCGGCGATCTGCGGCCGCATCTGCCGCACGGTGGTAAGGCTGGCGTTGTTCTTCCCCGCGTGCGCTAGCGTCGCCAGCCATTCGCCATCGCGACCGTTGAAAACGAGAAGCTCGGCGCCGCGCTCCAGCCGCATGACATTCACGAGATAGTTGGATTGCATGCGCGACAGGGCGACCGCCTCGCCAGCCTTTAAAAGCGGCGGTTCGACGAATAAACGGATCAAACTCCTGTCAAGCGCGTCGTTCTGATCATGGTCATTCAGCGTCACGCGGGGTATTATCCTTATCCTTTAAAAGCGTAGTCAGATTATCGCATATGAGCATAAAGCATCAATCCATGGACGCGCCTACCGAGATCGCAGACGCCGCGCCCGGCGGCTGGGTATCGCGCACGCCGGATTGGCTGCGACCGTTTCTGCAACTCATGCGCGTCGACCGGCCCATCGGGGTCTGGCTGCTGCTTTGGCCGTGCTGGTGGTCTGCGTCGCTCGCGGCTATGGCGGCTGGCGAGACTTATCCGAACCTGTGGCACATGGCGCTTTTCGCCGTCGGCGCGTTCGTGATGCGCAGCGCCGGTTGCATTTACAACGACATCGCTGACCGGAAGTTCGACGCGAAGGTTGCCCGCACCCGCAATCGCCCGATCGCGAGCGGTCGCATCTCGCCCAAAAGCGCGGCGGCGCTGATGGTGGCCTTAAGCTTTTGCGGCCTCGCCGTGCTGCTTCAGTTTAACGCCTTTACGGTCGGCCTCGGCATGGCCTCGCTCGGCGTTGTCGCGATTTACCCTTTCATGAAGCGCATCACCTATTGGCCGCAGGCCGTGCTTGGGCTTGCGTTCTCCTGGGGCGCGTTGATGGGATGGGCGGCAGCGTTCGGGCGCCTCGACTGGGCCGCCGTCAGTCTGTATGCAGCCGCCGTGCTGTGGACGGTTGGCTACGACACGATTTATGCACATCAGGACAAGGAAGACGACGCGGTTGTTGGCCTGAAATCAACCGCTTTGCGGTTTGGCGCGTCGACGAAACCATGGCTGACGCTATTCTATGGCGCGGCGATTTTGCTCATCGGCGTCAGCGGGTGGCTGGCGGGAGCAGGCGCGGTTTTTATGGCGGGTCTGAGTTTCGCCGCCGCGCAAGCAGCCTGGCAGATAGCGACGCTCGACATCGACGATGCGGATAACTGCCTGACCCGGTTCCGCTCCAACCATGCCTTTGGCGCCCTTGTTTTTGCGGCTTTGATTGCAGAAATCATTTTGAGAGCCTGACGCCAGTTTTATCGGATAGAATTTTTTATGACCTCCTTAACCCATGATTTCCGCCTCCTCGTCGACTCGGTGCGCGAGGCTGGGGATCTGGCCCATACTTTTTTTCGCTCAAAGGTGAAGTCGTGGCGGAAGGCTGACGGCAGCTTCGTCACCGAAGCTGATCTAGCGTCGAACGCTTTGCTGGAGAAAAACCTGATGGCGGATCGGCCCGGCTATGGCTGGCTCTCGGAGGAAAGTCCGGATGGCGAGGCGCGGCTGTCCTGCGAACGCGTCTGGATGGTCGATCCCATCGACGGCACGCAGGCGTTCATCAATCACCAGACCGACTGGTGCGTCAGCGTCGGCCTCGTCGAAAACGGATCGCCAGTGCTGGCCGTCATCTACAGCCCCGCTCGTCGTGAATTCTTTACAGCGCAACGCGGCCTGGGGGCGACGATGAACGGCGCCGTGTTGCGCGTGGAAGATCGCGATAGCCTTGAAGGCGCGCGCATGATCGCCTCGAAGGGCGTGCTTCAGGACAAGAACTGGAAGGAGCCGCTTACGGCGATCAAGCTGCAATGGGCGAACTCCATCGCTTACCGCATTTGCCTCGTTGCCGCCGGGCGCGCGGATATCACCTGCGCGTTCAATCAGAAATGGGAGTGGGATCTGGCTGCCGCCGTTCTCGTCGCGCAGGAGGCCGGATGCACGGTCACGGGCGAGAAGGGGCGTGAAATTGTCTTCAATAATGCAAAACCGCGCGTCGAGGGTCTCATCGTCGCGCCTCCAGCCTTGCACCGGCTGCTGTTAGCGCGTAAAAAATGACAGGAATATCGGTTCTCTTTACGCTCATTGTGAAAAACTATCATGGACGCAGCGAACTCCAAACAACTCCTCCATCTCGTTTTCGGCGGTGAACTTTCAGCCGTCGGAAGCATGCAGTTCCGTGACGTTAAGGCTCTGGACGTGATCGGAATTTATCCTTCTTACGCCGAGGCTTACAAAGCATGGAAAGAAGCGGCGCAGCGCACAGTCGATAACGCGCAGATGCGCTATTTCATCGTGCATATGCATAAGCTTCTCGACCCCGAAATCGCCTCCTGAAAGCATGCACCACAATTTTATGGACCGCCTTCAGCGCGGTGACTGGGCGTTATGAAGAAGCGGTTTCTGCGTTCTGAATGGGCGGCGTCGGCATTAGGTGGGGTAGTCGCCCGCTATATCAAATTCGTGTTCAAATCCGGTCGACTGCGCAGCGATCCGGCGGATGCAGACGCAAAGCTTTTGGCGCATCACCCCTGCATCGCGACAGTATGGCATGGACAAGGGTTCATGGCGCTGCCGGTGCGTCCTCCTGCAATAAAGGTCAAGGTGCTCGTTACGCGCCATGGCGATGGGCAGTTCGCGGGGCGCGCGCTGTCGCAACTGGGCGCCGAACTCATTCACGGGGCTGGCGCCGCCGGACGCAAGCGCAAGCGTGACAAGGGCGGCGCACAGGCTTTGCGCGCGATGGTGAAAGCGCTGGCGGAAGGCTATACCGTCATCATCACCGCAGATATGCCGGGTTCGCCGCCGCGACAGGCCGGGCTTGGCGTCGTCACGCTGGCGCGGCTTTCGGGAAGGCCGATCGTACCCATCGGACTTGCGACCAGCAACTCCATCGCGCTCAATACATGGAGCAGGTTTGTGATCAACCTGCCGTTCTCCAAGATCGGTTTCGCCGTCAGCGACCCGATAGTCGTGCCGCGCGAGGCGCGCGCCGAAGATATGGAAGCGGCTCGCAAGGCGGTTGAGGATGGCTTGAACGCCGCCGGAGCGAAGGCGTTTGCGCTAAGCGGTGTTGACCCGGCGAAAGCCGTCCGCGCGATGGCCGTCGCCAAGCCAAAGCCGGGGCTGACGCTGAAAATTTACACTGCGGCTACGCGCGCCATCCAGCCAGCGTCGGGCTTCATCCTGCGCCGACGCAGCCGTCGCGGCAAGGAGGTCGCGGAGCGGCTAGGAGAGCGCATCGGCAATCCGGGAGCGCCGAGGCCCGCCGGAAAACTCTGGTGGTTTCACGCCGCCAGCGTCGGGGAGACGAACGCCATCCTCCCGGTGCTCTACGCGCTGAAAAAAAGTCGGCCAAACCTCAACATCCTGCTGACCACGGTGACGGTGACATCGGCGCAGATCGCCGAGGCGCGGTTGCCGCCCGGTGCCGTGCATCAGTTCGTGCCCCTCGATTCCCCGACTTTCGTCCGCCGCTTTCTGGATGCGTGGCGCCCGGACCTCGCGCTGTTCACGGAGTCCGAGATTTGGCCGAATCTCATCCTCGAATCCGATAAACGCGATATCCCCCTGATACTGCTCAACGCCCGCATGTCGGATCGGTCATTCGCGCGCTGGAAGCGGCTGACCGTCATCAGCAGGCCGCTGTTCTCGCGGTTCGATCTCATCATGACGCAGACAAAGCGGCTGGCTCGCAGGCTGGAAAAGCTTGGGGCGCCAAACGTGATTTTCACGGGCAACATTAAATTCGACGCGCCGCCGCCCGTTGTGGACAAAAGCGAACTCGCGGTTCTGCAAGCGGCGATCGGCAAGCGGCCCGTGTTTCTTGCGGCCAGCACTCATCCGGGCGAGGACGAGATCGTTCTGAAGGCGCATCAGGCCGCGAGC
>JBGSLP010000250.1:0-6740 GCA_041740655.1 Alphaproteobacteria bacterium | reverse complement strand
CGAAACGTCGGCCATTCTGGCGACCACCGGGCGCGCCCTGACGCTGGTCCGGACGCGCGCGCTTTACGCGCCAGATTTCCTCGTACTCTATGACTGGCTCCGGCTTTTCAGCCTCGGCGGCGACGGCTGCAACGGATGGTTCAGCTTCGACAGCCGCCACAGATGGCTCGGCTTCATCAGTGGTGGCCGCGACCACGGTTTCCGCAGTTGCAACCGCCTCATCGGCAACCGCAGCTGGCGCGCCCTCAGCGCTGCTCGCGTCCGCGACGGCAGTAGCCGGGGTCGCTGGAATCGGGGCAGGCGTCTGGATCGCGCGCCGCTCCTTCTGGAAGCCGAGCGAGGTCAGCACGCCGCCCAGCACTTCCGCCGAGCAACCCATGATCGACATCATATCCGGCTGCACCTTGAACGCGCCTCGACCGGTCGCGCCCGCCGGTTGGTTAGGCTGGCTTTCCGTCGGCTTCCACGAGATGAGCGGGCGGATTATGTCCGCCAGACGCTCCAGCATGTCGATGCGTACGGCGCGCGGCCCGCAAATCTGAAAGCCCATGGCCTTGTAGACCGCCTCCGGTATCGCCGGGTCGACATGCGTCGACGTCAAACCCTGGCGCGGCCCCTCCGGCATCTGCCGCACGTCCAGCCCGTTCGCTGCGCCGTGCTTGAGCGCCCAGAGCATGAGCAGCAGGTCGGCGGCGGACGGCTTCAGCAGCAGCGGGAAATAAATGTTATGCGCCCCAAAGCGGACGCCGTATTTGCGAAGCTGCGAGCGCGCCTCCTGATCGAGCGTCCTGATCTCCTCCGCCACACTTTCACGGCGCAATATGCCAAAATTTTCCTTGAGCCGGAAAGCGATGCCGCGCGCGAGGCCCGTCACATCCTCGGCGGACGACAGGTCGATCAGCGGCTTCAGGCGAATCTCAATATACCGCGTCAGCCACTCGTTGAGCTTCTGAAGCACGCGCAGCTTATCGTTGTTCTGCAGGTTCTCGTCGCAAAGCAGGGTGATGGTCGGCTTGAGCGGATCCTCGCTCGCGTCCAGTTGCGCGATGATGTGACCTGACCACGTAATCATGCCGCGCCGGTCCAGGGCGAGCGCGTCGTCTGCAGCTTGGGTCAATTTCTCCGCCCGATTGGCCAATTCGCTGGTGAGGATTTTGACGGCCGCCGTGCGCGCCGCCTTGCCGTGAATGCCGCCTGTCGCTGAGTCGGGCGTGAATTTGAATCCGTCTAGGCGGCCGACGAAATGCGTCTCCACCATGATTTTTCCATCACTTTCGATGTCAGCGTAAAGAGTATCGCTGTCGCGAAGGGATTTCATGAGCACGCTCGTGCGTTTATCGACAAAACGTTGGGTCAGGCGCTCATGGAGGGCGTCGGACAGGGCATCTTCGATCTCGCTTGTGCGGGCCTGCCACTCGTCAGGGTGCGCCAGCCACTCGCGCTTCTGCGACACGAATTTCCACGTGCGGATATGCGCGATGCGCGTCGACAGCGTGTCAATGTCGCCGTCGGTGCGGTCGGAAAACGCGACCTGACTGGCGAACCAGTCCTCCGGTATCACGCCGTCCTCGCTCATGATGAACTTGTAGACCGAGGACACCAGCTCCGCGTGGTTGGCGGATGAAATCTTCCGATAGTCGGGAATCTGGCAGGCGTCCCACAAGCGGCGCACTGCGGCAGGGGATTGCACGAGGCGCAGGATGTCGTCGTCCCGGCTCGCCGCTTCGAGCGCAAGCACGTCATCTGCCGAGCGCGCGCGCGTCAGACGGGGCGAGTTGGGATTCTGGCGCAGGCTTTCCTGCAAATGATCGAGGCTGGCGAAATCGAGCTTTCCGCTCCGCCATTGCAGCACCTTGATCGGATCGAAATTGTGGTTTTCCAGCTTGTCGATAAGGTCTTGAGCGAGCGGCTCCACCTCGCCGGTGACGCCGAACGTGCCCTCGTTCATGTAGCGCCCGGCGCGGCCAGCAATCTGCCCGAGTTCGCCCGCGCTCAGGTGTCGATGCGTGCGTCCGTCAAACTTGCGCACGCCCGCAAAGGCGACGTGATCGACATCGAGGTTAAGGCCCATGCCGATGGCGTCCGTCGCGACGATGAAATCGACGTCGCCGGACTGGTAAAGCGCGACCTGCGCATTGCGGGTACGGGGGGATAGCGCGCCCAAAACCACGGCGGCGCCGCCACGCTGGCGCCGAATCAATTCGGCGATTTCGTAAACTTCCGTGGCCGAGAACGCAACGATCGCCGACCTGCGCGGCAGCCGCGTGATCTTTTTCTGGCCGGCATAGGTGAGGTTGGACAGGCGTGGGCGCGATACGAAATTCGCCCCCGGCAGCAGGTCGCGGATCGTGTCCTGCATTGTCGATGCGCCAAGAAGCAGCGTTTCGCTCTGGCCGCGCGCATTGAACATCCGCTCGGTGAAAACGTGTCCGCGCTCGGGGTCGGCGGCGAGCTGGATTTCGTCGACGGCGAGGAAATCGACATCGACATCGCGCGGCATGGCCTCGACAGTGCAGACGTAAAAACGCGGATTGTCCGGCTTGATTTTCTCCTCGCCGGTGATCAGCGCAACGTCACGCGCGCCCACGCGGGCGACGATCTTGTCGTAAACTTCACGCGCCAGAAGCCGCAGCGGCAGGCCGATCAGCCCCGACTGATGCCCGAGCATACGTTCGATGGCGAGGTGCGTTTTTCCGGTGTTGGTTGGCCCCAGAACGGCCGTTACGTTGCGTCCGCTAACCGGCCGGGTTGCGCTGGATGCAGTGCCAAAATCAGCCATTAGTATATCCGGGCTATTTCGTCGTGAAAACGGGCAAACCGCAATGAAGTTCCGACCCTTGGAACATCAATCTAACCGCACACAACCGGGCTTCAAAAAACAGCGGAATAATGACGTATTGACCGCATTGGTCAAGTAACGTCACTCACATGGGCCTCTTAAACTTACTCTATCACTACTCAATGACGGATTTTTTAGCCTGCGAGGGCAATGTCAGGTCAAATTTCGAAGTCGTCATCGTCGCTTTGCCAACCGAGGTCGGCACGGAAATGTAATACGGAATGAACAGATCAGCCTCGGCGACGGGGATCATCCATATTTCTATATTGTCGTTCGCGGCAGCCAGTTCGTTTTCATCGTCCTTCTTACCCGCCTTATGCCCGGCGATCGGCACGTATTTGACCCTGCATATATAGGCCGTGCCCTTATAACCGCTTGCATTAATCTGCTTTGCGCCTTTGGGTGACAAAACCAAGTCGTAACGAGCCTTGCCGTCGAAAATCTGGAGCCGCTTGTTGCACGCGGAGGATTTCTGCTTTTGCGTGCGAGCGTGGGAGAGCTGGACGACAGCGCTCAAGGGATCCAGCACATTCTGCAGATGGGCTTGCGTTATAGGTATCCGTTTCGCCGATGACCCACGAGGTGGATTGAGCGTAATTTGCGATACCGTGTTCGATGTGAATTTCAGATCAATCTGCTCTTTTTTATCGCTCGTCTTATAAGCGAAGCTGTAGGCCGATGGTCGGGGCCCGCTAGCTGTAACCGTGCCGGAGCTGCGCGTTGAGGCGTTCCACTCGAAAACGATGCCGCCTAGCACGCTGATGCTGGCTTTCGCGGTCATGGAATATTCCCGCGCTCCCATGTTGGTTGAGAGCTGGAAATCACCGATGCTTAGTCCGTTGAAGCTGATGTCGTAGGCTGCGTTTACCTTCATGCCGCCAGCCGGTTCCGCCTGCGCCCCGGATAACCCAACGCATGTAAGCAGTACTGCCGCTGCAAAACCCCTAAGGCGTTGAGTTGAAAACGTCATGGCCCCACTCATACTGATTGCAAAGCTGTTGATGATTGACATAGCAAAATGGCGTTTAGATGGTTGCCTCTTGTCTATCAAAAGGAATCAGCAACGGCTAGCTAAAGCCGCGCTTGACTGTAAATTTTCGCGGCGTTACACATTCAGGCTAATTCCAACATGACTGCGCAGCTTTTTGCTGACCAATCACATTGATAATCGAAATGGAGACGCGCCATGCCCCGGCAGTGCGAGCTTACGGGTAAGACGGGTTTGGTCGGAAACCTGGTCAGCCACGCTAACAACAAAACAAAGCGTCGGTACCAGCCGAACCTCTGTCAGGTCACTTTGCTCAGCGATGCTCTGAAGCGCAAGGTGCGCCTTCGCATCAGCGCGAACGCGCTTCGCACGGTAGAGCATCGTGGCGGCCTTGATGCGTTTCTGATGAAGGCCCACGATCTTGAGCTTTCGCTGAATGCTCGCAGGCTGAAACGCGAAATCAAGAAAACCATTGCCGAAACTGCGGAAGCCGCCTGAGCTTCACAGCTTGGGCAGTTGAAACTGCATCAGCAGGGTGCGCTGCAACGGGCTGAAATTGTCGTCTGAAATAATGGTGAGGATCGACTCGCCATTTTTCGTTTTGTGCAGCGCGACGCCTTCCATGTTGTCGACCTGGTTTGCATAGCCGCCAATTTTGAGCAGCACCTCGCCGTCAATTGCCGCTCCCGGCTTGATGTCCGCCGGTTTAATGTGGCGGATGCGCATGTGGACGCCCTCGAATATGCCCTTGTAGAAGCGCTCCAGCACGATCAGCCCGCCATCGTCGAGCGGCGCCATGTCCGTGATTTTGAAACCATTGAACATCCGCATCTGCAGCGTTTCGGTTTTGCCGCCAAAAATCCGCCACCCTGGCGCTGGCGCGGTATCGCCGCCCGCTTTGGGCCCGCTTTCCGCGAAGGCGACGATTGCGCCCTTCAGCGGCCCGCCCTGCAAAACCGCGAGCGCTTCGAGACCTTCGTTGTTGCCCAACTTTGAGGCGGCGGGCGGAAGCGGCACGGTCTGAGGCGCGCCAGTAATCTCGCCATTTCGCATGGCGTATTTCGCGATTCGATGCTTGCGCTCGAACGATATGTACACGGCGCCATTGGCGTCGCCGGTGCGGGCGACGGCCAGCGCCTCGGAGTCGGTGACGCGCTTGCCCGTGAGCGGCTTGCCCTTCGCCCCGAGCAGCGGCCCCATGCGTGCGCCAGTGAGGCCGTCGACGCACCCATCACGAAGCTTGAGATCGGCGGAAAGCCATGCTCCCTCGTCGGTAAGCGCCGTAAGCCGGTCGCCAGCGCTGTTCAGGGCGAGACCGGAAAACCCGCCGAACTGCGGCGTGGCGGAGCGAAGCACAAGGCCGCAAAGCCATGTCAGCTTGCCGATTTTGCTCCCGCGCGACGTCATCGGGTTAATCGAAAACGGCTCAGCGGTAATCGTAACCTGCGTTGCAGCTTTGAGGGCGTCTCGCCCAGCGGCCCCATGCGTCGCGCATGCGAATATCGTCAGAGCCGCCAGCGGCGCCTGCAGACGTTTCATGGACGTTAACCCCTCAATGATACGCCCCCCGGCGCAGCGGCTTATCAGTGAACAGCTCCGCCAGCTTGTCGGTCATGGCTCCGGCCAGCTCTTCGGCGTCGGTTATGGTGACGGCGCGCCGATAATAGCGCGTCACGTCGTGGCCGATGCCGATCGCGATCAACTCGACGAATGAGCGGGTTTCGATTTCCTCGATCACCTGCCGTAAATGCTTTTCGAGATAAGAGCCGGAGTTGACGGATAGGGTTGAATCATCCACCGGCGCGCCGTCGGAGATCATCATCAGGATGCGGCGCCGCTCGGGCCGGGCCAGCATGCGGGCGTGCGCCCACGCCAGCGCCTCGCCATCAATATTTTCCTTCAACAGCCCCTCGCGCATCATGAGTCCGAGATTACGCCGCGAGCGCCGCCATGGCGTATCGGCCGATTTGTAAACGATGTGGCGCAGATCGTTCAGCCGTCCGGGCATTGGCGGTTTGCCGGAAGCCAGCCATTGCTCGCGAGATTGCCCGCCCTTCCACTGTCGCGTCGTGAAACCGAGGATTTCCACCTTGACGCCACAGCGCTCCAGCGTGCGCGCGAGAATATCCGCGCAGCAGGCCGCCACCATGATCGGTCGACCTCGCATCGAACCGGAGTTATCTAGCAGGAGAGTGACGACGGTATCGCGGAAATTGGTTTCGCGCTCGCGCTTGAACGAAAGCGGCTGATAGGGATCGGTGACGACTCGCGAAAGCCGCGCCGTGTCAAGCGTGCCCTCTTCCAGATCGAAATCCCACGCACGGTTTTGCTGCGCCAGCAGGCGGCGTTGCAACCGGTTGGCGAGCCGCGAGACGGCGATGTGGATGACCGAGAGCTGCTTGTCGAGAAAGGCGCGCAGCCGGTCAAGCTCCTCTGGCTCGCATAGCGCCTCGGCCCCCACGGCTTCATCGAACTGGCGCGTGAAAACCTCATAGCCGAACGCCTGCGGATTATCGAGCACGGACGGGTTCGGACGGCGCGGCGGCGCCTGCACCGGCTCGGCGCCATTGTCAGACGTGTCGTGCTGGTCGGCCTCGCCCTGATCGCTCATTTCGGCGTTATCGTCGCCTTCGCTATCGCCGGTGAGTTGCTCCTCCGCGGCGGTTGGCGTTTCGGCCTCGTCGCGCTCGCCGTCGCCGTCCGAGCCGGTGTTCTGCGGCTCGTTTTCATCCTCGTTGCTTCCGGCGTCCGGATCGGGCTCGACCAGATCGTCGCCAAGATTGAGGGCGGATAGCATTTCGCGGGTGAGGCGCGCGAAAGCGTTCTGATCGGCGATGCACTCGTTGAGGCGCTCCATCAGCGGCCCGGCGCGCTCCTCGATTACCGGGCGCCACGCGGCGACCATGCTCGCGG